>NZ_JBSGXU010000078.1:0-35227 GCF_053610205.1 Streptomyces sp. NPDC054932
TTCCCGCACTCCGCGGTGACCAGGGGCTCCCCTGCGGGCCCGGCACGCGGGTCTGCGGGATCAGGGCCGATCCGGCCGCGGGCAGAGGCCGTTGCGGCACTGCGAGGTGGCCCGGCGGCTCTTCCCGGGGCGCGGCACGCCGATCTCCGGGATCGGGCCGACCCGGCCGCGGGGCCGGTACCGTTCCCGCACTCCGCGGTGACGGGGCGGTTCCCTTACGGGGCGCGGCACGCCGGTTTCCGGGGTCGGGGCCGACCCGGCCGCGGGCCGGCGCCGTTATCGCACTCCGCGGTGACCGGGCGGCTGTCCCGGGGGCGCGGCACGCGGGTCTGCGGGATCAGGGCCGATCCGGCCGCACGCCGCCGCCGTTCCAACGCCCTACCGCGAGCGGGCGGCTCCCCTGCGGGCCCGCCACGCCGGTTTCCGGGATCGGGGGCCGACCCGGCCGCGGGCCGGCGCCGTTACCGCACTCCGCGGTGACCAGGGGCTCCCCTGCGGGCCCGGCACGCGGGTCTGCGGGATCGGGGCCGACCCGGCGGCGGGCAGAGGTCGTTGCGGTACTGCGAGGTGGCCCGGCGGTTTCCCTGGGGCGCGGCCGGCCGTGTCCGGGATCCGGCCGCGGGCCGGGCCGTTCCCGCGCTCTGCGGTGGCCGGGGGCTCCCCTGCGGGCGCAGTAGGCCGGTTCGCGGGATCGGCCGGTGCGTTTGCCGGGGCTGGTGACGGGCGTGTGCTGTGGTCCGTCCGGGCCGCCCGTCGGCCTGCCGGGTCCGGTGGTGGTGCCGGGGGCGGGCCGGGTCCGGGTGCGGGTGCGGGTGCGGGGTTCACCAGCCGATGCGTACGGCCTGTGCGCCGGTGGGTTCGGCTTCGGTCTGGTACTCGTGTTCGCGGCCGGCGGCCACGAGGCTGGGCAGCAGCAGGGCCCACAGTGCGCCGACCTTTGCCCGGAGTTCCGCGTAGGACATGCCGGTCGCCGACATGGTCTCGATCCCGCAGGCGGCGGCCGCGACAAGGGCCTGGGTGCTTTCCCAGCGGCGGCCCGCGGCGGGCAGTTCGCCGGCGTCGCGTGCGAGGCGCAGGAGTGTGCCCACCGCGGAGAGCCATGCTCCGTGGAAGTCGACGAGCACCGGCCGTGCTCCGGCTCCGGCGGGTCCGCGGGGGCCCGCGCCGCCGCATTCCTTGGTGATGCGGAAGCTGGCCGGGATCGCGGGTTCCTCGTGCAGGGTCCAGGCCAGCCAGTGCGTGATGTCGATCAGTGCCTGCAGTGGTGAGACGCCGTCCTGGCGCAGGGTGCGCACCGCGTCGTGGAGCAGTGCGCATCCGCGCTGCTGCACGGCTTCGGCGAGTTCGTCCTTGGAGGCGAAGTGGAAGTACAGCGCCCCTTTCGTCACTCCGGCCGCGGCCGCGATGTCGCCCAGTGTCGCGTTGGCGTAGCCGTTGCGGTGGAACAAATCGGCCCCGGCGTGGACCAGCCGCCTCCGGGTCCGCTCCGACCTTTCCTGCACCGAGCCGTCTCCTCTCGCCCCGTAAGCGCCCCGAACTCCCGGCCGCGGGCCCGCTGCCGGGTGCCGTGTCCGCGTTCCCCGGGCGGGGAGCGGGAACGCGGCAGCCGCGGTGCGGGGCCCTGCGGCCCTCAGACCCGTACGAGCCGTTCGCCGCCGGGGTCCGCGTGGGCCTCGGCCAGGCTCTCGGGTCCGGCCATCAGGATCGAGCGCTGCAGGCGGCGCAGTGCCACGGACGGCTCCAGTCCCAGCTCGCGCACGAGTGTGGCGCGCAGCCGCTGGTAGACGTCCAGTGCCTCGCCGCGCCGGCCGGAGCGGTGCAGGGCGAGCATGAACTGGCCGTGCAGGTTCTCGTGGGTGCGGTAGCGGGTCACCAGCACGGTCAGTTCGGCCAGGAGTTCGCGGTGGCGGCCCAGTCTCAGGTCGGCCTCGATGCGCTGGTCCAGGGCGCACAGCCGGGTCTCTTCCAGCCGTCTGGTCTCCATGTCGAGCTGGACGCCGCCCTGGACGTCGGCGAAGGCGGGCCCGGACCACAGGGAGAGTGCCTCGCGCAGCATCCGGGCGGCGCCGGGGAAGTCCCCGGCGTCCATGGCGCGGTAGCCGGTCCCGGCGAGCCGGTCGAACTCGCGGACGTCGAGGGTTCCGCCGCCGCTGCTGAGGAGGTATCCGCCGGGGAGGGTGACCAGGATGTCCTTGGCGGTGCGCGGTGCCGGCGGCCCGTCGCCGGCCGTGTCCGGTTCGAGGGCGGCGGCGATGAGTGCCCGTAACTGCAGGACGTAGGTCTGCAGGGTGGTGCGTGCGCTGCGCGGCGGTTCGCCCGCCCACAGCTCCTCCATCAGTGCCGACACGGGCACCACCTGGTCGGCATGGAGGGCCAGGAGGGCCAGGACCTGCCGGGGCTTGGGGGCGGTCGGCGTGATGGAGATCCCGTTCTCCCGCACGGCCAACGCGCCCAGTACTTCGATGTCCACGCCGTACTCCCCTGTCCTTGGATGAGTACAGCCAGTAGAAAACAGGACCGACGGTTTGTCAATATCAAACCGGTCGCGCTGTTTTGAGGATCGGTGCTGTCTGACGTTCCCTCAAAAACCTGCCGGGAGCTGGGAGTTCGCCGGTCCGGAGGGTCCGGGGAGGCGCCTCGGCGGGCCTCGACCTCCCCTCGACGCCGGCCACAGGAACGCGGTCCGCCCCACGGAAAGAGACCGTTCAGTCTTCTTCGGTGGCGGTGCCGGGCGCCGCCGCGGGGGCGGCCGGTGTCCCCTGCGGCATCAGCGCGGCCAGGACCGGGGGCGCCGCGAGCCGGGGCAGCAGCAGTGCCCACAGCCGGGTCAGGGTGTGCGGGGCGAGCCAGTCGCGCTCGCCGGCGCCCAGGACCTCCAGCCCGACCGTGGCGGCGACGACCCCGCGCGCCGCGTCCCCGGGGAGCAGGCCCTCGGCGAGCAGGCCCTCGCGCGCCGCGGCGGCCGTGACCTCCCCGACCCACAGGCGCCACTGGCGGCGCAGGTCCGCCCCGCCGTGCCAGGAGGGGTCCGCGCACAGGCCGAAGCCCGCCCGCACCACCGCGTCGCGGGCCAGGAGGGCCATCAGTGCGTGGGTGGAGTCGACCAGCAGCTGCAGGGAGCCCCCGGCGGCCCCGGGCCGGGCCGGGGCGCCGGCCGTGATCCGCAGCACCTCGCGGGCCGCCCGTTCCTCCACGGCCTGCGCGAGGGCGGCCTTGCTGGCGAAGTGGAAGTGCAGCCCCCCGGCGCTCACCCCGGCCCGGCGGCTGATCGCCGCGACCGAGGCGGTGACGTACCCCTGCGCGGCGAACACCTCCGCGGCCGCACCGACCAGGGCCTCCCGCGTGCGCGCCGCACGTTCCTGCTTGACCATCGAGTCTCCACAAACCGCCAACGCGGTTTGCCCAAGGGGGTGTTCGGACCGTTGCCGTCACCGTCGGCGGCGCCGCCTGAGCGCCGCTCGCGTCCCGCTCGAGCCCCCACCCGCACCACCCGCACCACCCGCACCACCGGCCCCGGCCGGCACCCGCCGGCCCCCTGCAGGCACCCGCCGACGCCCGCCGTTCACCGGCAGCCCCCGCCGGGGGCGGGCGGGCTCAGGACAGGGCCGGCTCCGACTCCTGCGCCGCCCCCGCCCCCGGCCCCGCGCCCGGTCCGGGTACCGCTCCCGGTCCGGGTCCGGGTCCGGTTCCGCGTTTCATCTCCGCGCTCACCCGCTCCCCGCGGTCGGGGGCCATGTCCAGCCGGGCGAGCATCGCCGGCGTCGCGATGGACGGGCAGATGTGCTGGTAGACGGCGGCCACCCGCTGCTCGATGTCGGAACGGTCGCTCAGGGTCTGCGAGTAGATCTGCGCGCCCGTCCAGCAGGCCGACAGGATCCACGCCGTCTCGGCGGGATCCACGTGCGGCAGCAGCTCGCCCTGCTCCTTCGCCCGCACCAGCAGGGTCCGGGTGAACTCGATCCAGCCCGGCACCGAACCCCCGCCGAAGATGTCGCGCATGCCCGGCCCCAGGGAGAGCCGGGCACCCGCGCTGAGCATGGGCTCACGCTTCATCCGGTACGCCAGCACCATCGCCACGTCCACGAGTTCCTGCAGCTTGCTCTCCCGGTGGGGCACCCCGCCCTCGGCGAACTGCTCGTCGAGCACGCCCTGGGCCAGCTCCTGCTTGGAGGAGAAGTGGAAGTACAGGGCACCCTTGGTGACACCCGCCCGCGAGAGGATGTCCGCGATGGTCGCCGCGTCGTAGCCGCGCTCGTCGAAGACCGCCGCCGCCGCCTCCAAGATCGCGCGCCGCGTACGTACCGCACGCTCCTGCCGTGCCACGGGTGCCTCCGTTGTCCATGGGTCCGTTGCGCCGGATCCGCACCACGGACCCGCCTCCCCATTAAAACCAACCAGAAGGTCCGATTCTTTTCAAGCACGCCCGACACCGCCCCGGCCCCGGCCGTTCCGCCGGCCCCGGCCCCGCCCGGGCCGCACCGCACGCCGCCCGGGCCGGGCCGGCCGCGCCGTGCGTGCGGGCGCGACCCGTCCGCCGCGTGCCGGGGTGTCAGCCGTCGAGGCGGGCCGGGGTGTCAGCCGTCGAGGCGGGCCGGTTCCCCCAGCACGACGGGCAGTTCCCGCAGTCCGTTGGAGATGAACGACTCCACCCGCGGCCCCCTGCCCCCCTCACCGGCCGCCAGGACCGCGTGCGGGAACCTCTCGAAGAACCGCCGCACCGCCACCGCGCACTCCAACCGCGCCAGCGAGGCACCCAGGCAGTGATGGGTCCCGAACCCGAAGGACAGGTGCTGCCCGCGCGTCGGGCGCAGGACGTCGAACCGGTCCGCGTCCGCCCCGTGCACGGCCGCATCGCGCCCGGCCGAGCCGAAGGACACCATGACGGGCTCGCCCTGCGGGATCACCACCCCCTCCCCCATGTCGATGTCCTCGACCGCGAACCGCAGCAGCCCGTAGAAGGCCGGCGGCTCGATCCGCAGCGCCTCCTCCACCACGTCCTCCCACGAGGCGAGCCCCTCCCGCACCAACGCCAGCTGGCCCGGATGGCGCAGCAGTTCGTGCAGCGCCGTGCAGATGAGGTTGACGGAGGTCTCGTACCCGGCGGTGAACAGCAGGATCAGCGTGTCGACCAGCTCCTTCTCGCTGAGCCGCGCCCCACCGCCCCCACCGCCCTCACCGCCCGCGTCCCGGGCCGCGATCAGCGCGCTGGTCAGGTCCTCGCCCGGGTGCTCACGGCGGTGGGCGACCAGATCGGCCATCGTCACGTCGAGGTCGGCCGCGTTGCGCCGGGCCTCCTCGGCCGTGATGCCCGTGTCGAAGAACGCGTTGATGATCCTGTGCAGGGGCGCCCACGAACGCTCCGGGATCCCGAACAGCTCGAAGACGATCCGTGTCGGCAGCTCGTGCGCGAACTCCGTGCGCAGGTCCACCGCCTGCCGCGGCGCCCGCTCGGCCAGCCGGTCCAGGAGCTCGCCCACGACCTCCTCGATCCTGGGCCGCATACCGGCCGCCCGGCGCGCGGTGAACGCCGCCGCCGCCGGTCTGCGCAGCCGCGCGTGCTCGTCCCCGTAGGCGGTGATCATGTTCTGCACCGAGACCCAGATCGCCAGCGGCCACTCCTCGCCGACCTCACCGCCGATCCACGCCGGCCAGTGACGGTAGGCGTCCTTCGACACCCGCGGATCCACCAGCAGCCTGCGTATGTCGGCATGCCGGGCCACCACCCAGGCGGTCACACCGCCCGGCAGCACCACCCGCACCGCGGGCGCCTGCCCGCGGACCAGGGCTGCCTCGGCGTGCACGTCCGCACCGGAGACATCGATCGCAAAGGGGCACTGACGGTTCATCTGAAAGCTCTCCAGGAAGGACGGCGGCAGTCGGCGACAGGGCGCAGCCAGGTGTCCACACCCCGTATTTCAAAACCGCCCATCCGGTTTCAGTTTTACCGGCGGCGGCCCCGAGTCTGGCACGGCGCGCTCCGCATGCCAATGGTTTTCGGGGCCTGTTGCGGCCCGCTGTCGCCGGCCGGCGGGCGCCCGCGGCGCCCTGGTTGAACGGTTGGCACCCACACCCTTTCCGACCGGCAG
This sequence comes from Streptomyces sp. NPDC054932, assembly GCF_053610205.1. Lineage (NCBI taxonomy): Bacteria > Bacillati > Actinomycetota > Actinomycetes > Kitasatosporales > Streptomycetaceae > Streptomyces > Streptomyces sp. NPDC054932. Next base: position 6,087 of record NZ_JBSGXU010000078.1, read on the forward strand.
ATATGACCGGAAGGCCAGCTCTCACTTGGGTGGTGGGGTGCCGTGTCCCGGCCGGCCCCGCCCTGTCGGATATCCGCTGGTCGGCGTCGTGGCGGCCGGCCCAATCCGCGTGCGGGGGCCGGCGGGAGCGGTACGGGGGCCGGACACGGCCGGGCGGGATGCCTTGCAAACAAAACCGGAGAGTACGTATCTTGCGTCTCGCGAACGCAACCCGTCCCATCCGTCGAACGGTTCTGCGGGAGAAGTCCATGACCATGATGACGATCGGCCAGAACGCGCCCGTCCTGCCCCTGCCCCTGCCCCAGACGGCAGGACCGTGGATGCGCTGCAACGACGCCCGCACACTGACCACCACGGTGCCCAGGGAGTACGTCCACCGCAGCTCCCTCGCCGAGGTCTTCCTCACCGGCTGCCGCCGCACCGGCCAGGACACCTTCTCCCTCACCGGACAGTGGCCCCGCGCCCACACCTTCTTCACCACCGCCGACGGCACCGGCCACGACCCCGTCCAGGCCGGCGAGACGATCCGCCAGGCCGGCCTCTACCTGTGCCACGCCGTCTACGGAGTCCCCCTCGGCCACAACGTCCTGCTGTGGAGCCTGGACTTCACCACCCGGCCCGAACGGCTGCGCATCGGCCGCGGCCCCAGCGACCTCGAAATGACCGCCCGGTGCACCGGCTTCGGCTGGAAGGGCAACCGCTTCTCCGGCCACCTCGAGGTCGACGTCCACCGCGACGGCGAACTCGCCGGATCCGGAACCGCCCGGTTCTCCTGCGTCGCCCCCGCCACCTACCGCCGGCTCCGCGGCGACCGCGGCCTGACCGCGTTAACCCGCCCCCTGCCCCGCCGGACCCCCATGGCCGCCGCCGACGCCGGCCGGCTCCTGCCCTTCGACGTCGTCCTCGCCCCCGCCGGCCGGCCCGGCCACTGGCAGCTCAGCCCCGACCTCGACCACCCCATCCTCTTCGAACACGCCGCCGACCACCACCCCGGCATGGTCCTCGTCGAAGCCGCCAGACAGGCCGCCTGCGGACTCCACACCCCCACCCCCTTCACCCCCACCGGAATCGCCACAACCTTCCACCACTACGCCGAACTCGACACCCCCTGCTGGATCGACGCCCGCCACACCACCCCCGGCCACGTCGAAGTCACCGGCCACCAGGAAGAACGCACCATCTTCCACGCCACCGTCACCGGCACCACCTGAACACAACCCACACCCCCGGGCGAACCGGACCATCCCACAAACCAACCCCCCGGCACCGGACACCCACCCCCGGACAACCACAACACCAAACAGCACCCCCACACCCACAAACCCGACAACAGACCATCCGCAGCCCCCCACCCCACCAGCCACAAGACACCCACCACCCGGCCCAGAAACAGGAACACCACCCGGGCCCAGGACGCAGGAACACCGCCCGGGCCAGGCGGCCGGGGCCGCGCCACACCACACCCCCACGCGGCAGCCTCCACAGACCCGGAACCGGCCACCGCAGCCGACACACACCTCACACAACACCAGCCGGCCCACCCACCCCCGGACCGCGGACCGACTGCAGACCGCAGGCACCGCCACCACCACACCTGCGACTGCAGCGGCCAGCACCGACCCACCGCCCAACCGCCCAACACCCCACAACACGACGGCGGTCGGGCCCGCCCCGCCAACGGCAGACCCCGAACCCCGGACCGCGGCCGAGCAGCAGGCAGCAGGCGGCAGGCCCCACCAGCGGGCACAACAGTCAGCCACACACAACACGACGGCCGGCCCACCCCACGGACCGCGGACTGCGGACTGCGGACTGCGGACTGCGGACTGCGAGCGGGCAGCAGGCCGTTGTCACACCACGACTACGGCCGCGGGTAGCCCCCACCAGTTGCCGCTCCAGCCCAACACCCCACAGGGCGAAGGCTGCCGGGCCCGCCGTGCAGCACTCAAACCGCCGCACACCGAGAACCGCCCGGCCACGCGCGGACTACCGGCAGCGGACAAGCTGCGGGCGCCGCCACAACCCACCCACACCGCAGCCACGGCAGCCGGCACCGCCGGCGAACACCACGGGGAACAACCGCCCGGAGAAAACCCGACCCGCCCCACAACACCGCTGCCACACCAGGCCGGAGCCACCGCTCACCAGGAAGAACACACCGTCTTCCACACCGCAGACACCGGCACCACCCGACAAGAACCCGACCAGGGCACGCCCGCCCGGCCCCTCCAACACCGGACGGGCCAACGCCGGACTGCCCGCTGCCGGCTGCGGACGGCGGCTGCGGACGGACGCGCGGGCCGCAGGCCCCGCGCAGACTCCAGGCGTCGCCACACCACACCCGCACCCGCACCCGCACCCGCACCCGCGGCCCGAACCTGTCTCTTCGGTCATCCGACGAGCCGGACGAGGATGCCCGCAGCGCGCAGTACGGCCCCGCGGGCGACGGCAGGCCCGTCGGCGCGCACGGCCGGACCGCGTCACTGCTCCAGGCGGCCGATGCACCACCCCGACCGCACTCCGCTCCTTGCGCGTCCCAAAGTTGAAACCGGCCGGCCGGCCACCGCAGCGAACCGCACCACAGCCGGCCGCCGCGCGAGCCGCACCACAACCGGCTGCGGACCCGGCCCACCGGCCGCGGGACCACACGGATCCGGCGATCTTGCAGGAAGGTGTCAACGCACCGCGAAAACTGACCCCTGAACAGTCCGGGAGAGTTGACCCCGCTCCTGCAGTACGGCCCTGCCGGGACCGCCCGGGACAGTACTCAGCCGTGCACCCTCAAGAGCTGCACGGCCATGACCACCGGCTGACGTCGATCGTCCTTCGGACCGGTCTGCGGCCCAGCAAGGCTGTCACCGAACCGAGTTCACAGAGCGCCAGTGCGACCCTGCACCTGGCAGGCACCATCCGTGCGAGAGCCGACCCGGGCAATCCAATGGGCGGTTTCCTGACCGAAGTCCTCCTGCGGGAACGGCCTCGGCACAGCCCGTGGCCGCCCGAAGCCCGCCACCTCCTGCACCACCACGACAACCGCGGCATGCTGCACCGGCCGACCCTCACCGGACCGAGCAAGGGAGGCGCAGACCCTCGCCGAGGAGTTCAGCAACCACAGGTGTTCCCTCCCGTCCGGCACAGCCCTTCACCAGAAAACCCGGCATCGCCGGCAGGTACGGCAGGAGCCGCCGGTCAGGGTGAGGACTTCGGTGTGATGGACCCGGCACTGCCGACACGTACGCAGCAGTCCCGCACCGGCCGAATACGGTGGAACAGACCCACCGGCAGAGTGATCGGCGGCAACAGAAGCACGGACAGGCAGCCGGAACCCAGGAGGCCCACCGGCCGGCCCCGGACCGAGCAGCCGGTAAGGGCACCGGCCCACAACCGCCACTCCCACCCGCCCGACCGCCGGTCGAAGTCCGCCGGCGAAACGAACCGACGGCCCGGCAGGAACCAGACCGTGTCCTTCGGATCCCGCCGGGCCCACGCCGCCCGGCACCGCACCGCACCTCGCCGCGTTGCCGGAACACCGCAGTACGCCCAGCACAACAGCGCTCCACCGCCCAGGGGACACCTCCCGGCGACAGCCGGGGGAGATACACGCCACCGGACGACACGGGCCCCACCGACAAGATCCGAAAGAAACGGCCCAGGACACCAGGCACTGACTGCCGCACCCGACCATTCCCCTGCAATTTCGGGGTCGCGGGGCGCGGCCCGCCTGATCGTGCCGGCCGGCGTTCCCCCCAACACGCAGGCCGGCACACACACCCGACCCCTCCCGCCGACAGCCGCCTCACACTCCCCCACCACAGCCCGGAGCCGCGCGGCCGATGCCCCGGATCCACAACCACATGCCCGACAGCACGCCACCGCCCCGCCGGGCCGGGATCACCACAGCGGCCAGGAACCGGAAGAACCCCAGCACCACCACCAGCACCCCGAACACCCGCTCCCACCCGCCCGCGACCTGCACCCTCGTCCCCGGGAACCACAGGCCGCACTGCCCGACACAGCCGAGGCCACAGACGACCCGGCCGACCCGGCCCGCCCCGACGCACTCCGGCCGGATCAGAGCAAGGCACCTGCCCGGCAAGCACCAACGGCAACACCACACCCGCACAGCGGCAGTCCGGCCCAACACACCCCGGGCGCCGCCCCACCCTCACACCACGCCCACAACCCCGCCAGCCCACCACAGCACCACACACAAACCAACACCGCCAGACCGCCCCACAAACCACAAGCCACAGCCACAGCCACCCTCACACCCCACCCCCGGCCCCGGCCGCAGTGGCCGCGGCGGCCCGGCACCGGCCGGCACCACACCTCACAGAACCCGCACCCACGGACCGCCCCGCAAACCACAAGCCACAGCCACCCTCACACCCCACCCGCACCCCCGGCCCCGGCCCCGGCCGCGGCGGCCCGGTACCAGTCGCCGTAACGGGCGAACGCCTCGGCGAACGGCGGACCCGCAGACGCCTCCAACCGCCCCCACAACCGCCCACTGTCATACCAGCGATCCACCGCAAGCAACCCCACCCCCCGCAACAACACCGGATCCGCCACCCCCCGCCCACCCAGCAACTCCACCGCCCCCGCAACATCCACATCCCCCGACGGCAACGGCAACCCCAACTCCCGCGCAACCACCCCCACCAACTCCCGCACCGTCACCGGCACCGGATGCCCCGCATGAAACACCCCACCCCAAGCACGATCCCCCACCGCCAACTCCACCAACGCCCCCGCCAACGCATCCACCGACACCAGCGAAAGCCGCGCCCGACCACCCTCCACCCAGCGCGGCACACCCCCCAACAACCCCACCAACACCGGCACCACCCACCGGTCCCCCCGCCCGAACACCAGATGCGGCCGCACCACCGTCCCCCCCGCCGCCAACACCAACCGCTCCCCCGCAAGCCGCGTCACACTCGTCACCGACCCCGGCCTCTCCACCACCTCCCCCTCCCGCACCCCCCGATGCACCCCCTCCCCATACACCGCCGCCGTCCCCAACTGCACAAAACGCCCCACCCCCGCCCGCCGCGCCTCCACCAACAACGCCCGCGTCCCCTCCACATTCACCACCCGACACTCCCCCACCGACCCCCCGATCCGCGACGCCACATGCACCACCGCCCCCACCCCCTCACACAACCCCACCAACGACCCCCCCAACGACAAATCCCCCTCCACCACCTCCACCCCACCAACCCCAGCAACCCCACCCGGCACACCACCCCCACGCACCAACACCCGCACCCCCACCCCCAAACCCACCAACCCCTCCACCACCACAGACCCCACAAAACCCGAAGCCCCCGTCACCAGAACCACCGGTCTCCCACTACCCATCACACCCCCCAACCCACCGTGTTACCGTCACGCCGTGACGCCGGGAACCCAGAACACACTCCTCGCAGGCAAATCAGCACTCATCACCGGCGCAAGCTCCGGCATCGGAGCCGCCGCCGCCCACGTCTTCTGCCGCGAAGGCGCAAAAGTCACCCTCATCGCCCGCCGCGAACCCCAACTCGCCACCCTCACCCAACAACTACGCGACCAGGGCCACCAAGCCCAATACGTCATCGCCGACGTCACCAACACCCACGACATGGCCCACGCCGTCCACACCGCCATCACCACCTACGGCCGCCTCGACGCAGCCTTCAACAACGCAGGAACCGGCGCAACCCCCCAACCCATGCACCTCCTCACCGAAGACACCTACAACACCATCATGGACACCAACGTCCGCGGCATATGGAACTCCATGCGCCACGAAATCCGCGCCATGCTCACCACCGGCGGCGGCACCATCGTCAACAACAGCAGCACCGCCGGCCTCGTCGCCACCCCCGTCACCGCCCCCTACATCGCCTCCAAACACGCCGTCATCGGCCTCACCAAAGCCGCCGCCAACGAATACGCCACCCACAACATCCGCATCAACGCCATCGCCCCCGGCACCACCCGCACCGAAATGATCGACAACTGGCTCAAAGAAAACCCCACCATCGAACAAACCCTCCTCCAAACCACCCCCCTCCCCCGCATCGCCACCCCCACCGAAATCGCCGAAGCCGCCGCCTTCCTCTGCAGCAACCGCGCCTCCTTCATCATCGGCACCACCCTCACCATCGACGGCGGCTGGACCACCCGATAACCCCACCCCCACCAACACCAAAACCAGTCCAACAGCAGCCGCCTCAAACCCCCTTCGGCCCTGAAACCCCCGGGTAGCGAAGAATCTGGCCAGCAGTGGTCCCCACGACGACCGTGCCGTCCGGAGCCACGTGCAGCGACAGCGGACGGTACGAGGGCAGCGAGCGGCAGGCGAGAACCGTCCCGTCGACCGTCGAGAGGGACAGAAGGGTGTCGTCGGCACACAGTGCGTGCAGGACCCCGGCGTGTGCGTCGAGGTCGACGACCTCGGATTCCACCGGCCGGCTCCAGAGGACCTCACCGGTCGGGAAGGCGCGGCGGACAAGCTCCTTGTGCCCGTGCAGGAGCGCGGCGCCCGCACGGTCTGTGGTGTGGACGGCCCGCCCGAGCTGCGCGGCAACAGTGAAGAGCACCGCCCTGACGGCGCCGGAGGGATCGATCACGATCACTTCCCGGTGCCGCCGCACATACAGCAGCTCCGGGCAGCGGCGCACATCGAGCGGGACCAGGCCGTAGCGGTCCGGCTCGTGGACCGCACCGAGCGGGTCGCCGTCAGCATCGAAGAAGCGGGTGTTGGGCGGGGCGGGAGGCTCAATCTCCAGACCGCGGTCGTACGTGTCGCGGATCGCCCAGACCCCGTCCGTACGGGCGCAGAGTGCGGCCGGGAAGGGAACACCTGGCCGGCCCAGGACCGTTCCGTCGCAGGTGGCGACGAGCGGGAAGTCGGTCCCGGTGCGGGCATCGGCGCCGGGGACGGCGACCCGGACGGTCCGCTCATCGGTGGCGACCTCAATCCGTGTGGCACCGCGCGCCGAGGGTGCGGGCACGCTCCACAGCAGCGATCCGTCGGGAGCCCAGCACTCCAGCGCGGTGTGGGCGCGGGTGGCCAGAACACGGCCGTCGCGAAGTCCGGCCACGGCCCGGACCCCGCCGCGTGGATCGTAGGTGCGGCCGGCCCGCTCGGCGAGCGCACGCAACAGCAGCCGCGCGGACGGTGGGTCGTCGCACCGGGGCGGGCCGTCCGGAACCTCCGGAACGAACAAGTCGTCCGGGTCGAGCAGTACCGGATCGAGAGTGGTCAGGTCGAGGGCGTCGGGGGTCAGGCCGAGCCAGGTGTCGCGTACGACGGTCGCCCGGGAGGCCACGTGCAGGTACTTGTCGTGGGGGTGGACGCCCTGGAAGGTGAGTTCGAGAGTGCGTTCGTCCTGCCAGCGGACCGGCTCGATGCCCCGGGCGGGATCGGCGTAGTCGACGCGGTGGCCCGAGCCGGGCTCGAGGAAGGTCAGACCGCCCTCCTGGTCGTACTCGTCGCAGTTGTTGAGAGCGACGGCGAGGAGCGGGAGCGTGGGGTGGAAGGCGATCGACTCGGCGTCCATCGTGAACATCAGGAGGTGTGCGCAGGACAGATCGGTGGCACGGTAGACGGCGACCCGGCTCTCACGGAGCATCACCGAACTGGCCGCAATCCACTGCCCGTCGGCACTGACGGCCACCTGGCTGGCGTACCCGAGCAGTTCGGCGAACGGGTGGTCGTGAAGGGGGGCAGGCACAGTTGTCCTCTCAGCCATGATGCTCGGCAAGGTGGGTGAATGCGGTGCGGGCGACGATGTCAGGAACTGCGGCCTCGCCTCGGGCACGAGGGTGTACAAGGCCGCGGCAGAGGCATCCGGCTGTGTGCACAGGACCGGATCTCCAAAGCCATCATCAGACGTGGCATCTGCTCGTATACGTAGTAGCGGTGTTCGGCGGCAATGAGCGCGCCCAGACTCTCTTCGTTGGAGGCGCAGGCGCCCAGCGACAGGAGCGCCGGCCCACTGGCCCACACCTCCCACGCACCGAGCGGCACGTCCTCGTGCGAGGCGGTCGGCTTCACGGCCCTCGGTGCGACGGCAGCACCGCCTCCGTGAACGCGGTCGACAGGTAGCCGAGTTGGAGGGCCGACCAGGTGGATGCTGCTGCTGACCTCAGTGCTGGATCAGACCGCCGACCGGGACAGGAGCGACGTGCCCGGTCGCCGGAAGGGTCTGAGCCAGGTCGAGGCCGACGTCGACCAGCGACGACCGTCGCAGATTGGCGGCATACGCCGCCAGCCGGAACCTCATCCCCACACCTCCCGACAGACCCTATCCCAACGTCGAACTCCCGGAGGAGCTCGGCCACGGTCCACTCAACTCGGCGCCCTTCCGGCACAGCACCTCCTCCGAGCCCAACGGCAGCAGCCACGCCGGCGGCCGGTAGACCTTGCTGCGGTTCAAGCGGGCGGGTCATCGCTTCGCCGTCCATGAACTCGCCCCAGCCAGACGGAACGTCACTCGAGGCCTGCGGCCTTTCGTGACTTGGATGCGCGTGTGGTCGTGATGTCGACACCGTCATCGGCGGACGGACCCGTGGCCATCAGCAGACTCGATCGGGTCGTTCCACTCAAAGAGCCGATCTGCGCCGACCGGCCCACTGGTCACAGGGCTGGTGACGCGGCCCCGTTCGGGATCACTGCCGTCACCCCACGATCCTCGCCTTAAGCTCTCCATGGAGAATGCCGCGGTATGAACTCTCAGTCGCTGTGGGGCCCTCTGGCCAGACCGCTCCGCGCCGTGCGGGGGTACCCGCGCCGCGCACCACTGACCCTCGCCTATGTCTGCCTGCTGCTGGTCGGCCACGCCTGGCTCGGTCATGGACTGTCCGCCGATCGGGCGACCACCGTGTTGGGCTACGTCAGCACCAATCTGGACAACCTGCAGGATCATCCGTTGTCCGCGCTGCTCGGCAGCGTGCTCTTCTTCGACGGTACGCTCACGGATGTCACCTCCACCGACTTCGTGGGCACCTTGATCACCCTGGGACTCGGTGTCTGCTGCTTCCTGGCCTGGGCGGAGCACCGGTGGGGAAGGCTACGCGCCGTCGCCGTGTTTCTCGGCGGGCATGTCGCCGCCACCCTGCTCACTGCTGTCATCATCACCGTCGCGCTGCAGCACGACTGGTATTCGGCGGACGTACGGCAATCCTTGGACTACGGGGTCAGTTACGGCGCCCAGACCGTGCTGGCGCTCGGCACACTCGCCCTGCCGCGCTGGGGCCGCCTCCCTTGGGCTGCCTTCGTTCTCGCATGGCCTCTCGGCGGTGCCGACTGGAGCGGACCGCTGCCGGACTTCACCACGCTCGGTCATCTCATAGCGGCGGTCCTTGGCTTCGGGCTGTTGGCTGTCCCGGCCTTCAGGCGCCAACGGGTCCGCACTGTCGGACTGGCCGCCGCTGCGGGCGACTTCGGGCAGCACCGAGGCTCCGTTCCTGAATCGACGTCACCGGCAGCCGGAACAGAGAAGCCCCCATCGGCCTGAGCTCCAGAAACGACGAGAGTGGGGCAGGTGCGTCAGCAGCGTCTGACCACTCGTCCGAGGCCACCGACCGCCACCTGCTCCGGCAGCGGCGGAGCGGTCGTGGCCCCGACCTTCGTCCGCTTCAAGGCGCCGGCTCCGCCCGGGCGTCCGCGCTGAGGTGATTCATCGCCAGGTGCCACGCGACGTCCAGCAGTCCGGCTCTTGCCCGCCGCACAGCATTGAGCAGCACGCCTGCTGAGCCCCACCCCGGCACCCTCGAGGAGCCTCCGACCCACCTCGCCCCGGAGGACCGGCAGCTCCCGCTCCGGCCCTTCGCCTCGATTGGTTCGCGAAATGAACCATCTGAGGAATTCGGGGAGCGGGACGGAGCACGACCGGCTGCTCTTCGGCTGCTGTCAGGCCTGTGGGCGATGATCTGGTCATGCTGCAAGCGAGTGATGAACGTGGTAGCCGGGTGAGGAACCCAAAGACGTCCGCGTTGAGCCGGATGGTCGCGAACCTCGGTCGGGGAAACGCCTTCGTGATCGTCGAGAGAGTCGACGATGGGGCGGACGGTGACTGGTACGTGCAGGTCTGGCTGAGGGATGACAACACCTATCAGCTGGAGTTCCGCGATGGGACCGCTGCGGAGCACTACCAGACCCGGACGATCTCCCAGGAGAAGGTGATCGCCGCTTTGAGCGGCTGGGCCGAAGGGGATCCGGAATGGAAGGGGGGCTTCATGTGGAACAACATCAGGACTCATTTCGAGGACGCCGACTGACCCTGCCGTCCGGTGGATTGGCAGGGTCAGTGATCGGAGCCTTCCAGTTGCGGCGCATCGGGATCACGTCCGGGTTGTCATCTGGTGCGTGGGTCGCGCGGTCTCGGGAGTGGCCAGCAGCGCGGCGATGTGACGGGCTTGTCGCAGTGCGGGCAGCTCCGGACAGCCGTGGGCGCCAGGGGTGTCGGGTCTGTCGACGCCGACGCCATCGTTTGCTCGTGGGCACACGCGGGTGGCAGAGGTAGTTGTCGAGGAGGACAGCGAGGGGGAAGGCGTCACCCAGGCATCTGCGCTGGATCTTGCGGGTCAGGCGAAGATCGGCGGGCAGGTCGATGGAGACGTCGATCCGCGTGCTCGCGGTCAGCGGGAGACAAGTCGAGCGAATAGGCCGTCGACGATGACAAAGGGCGAGTGCGAGTGCCACGTCCGTGGCCCGAGTCAGGCGCGGGGGCCGGAAGTAGTAGTCGTCGGCGTGAAGAAGCCCGGCAGAAGCCGTGGCGGCCAGTGCTGCGGCCAGAGTCCACCGGGCCATGCCGAACACCGGCACGCCGGACGGTGCGCTGACGGATCCAGATCGATGAAGGTCCCAGACCTGCGCCGATCCTGCCTCCGCGGTCGGAAAGGGCTCCTCGTCACCATGCCTCAACCCCTGCAACCGATACGACCACGGCAGGAGCAGCCCGGCTGGGCCCATGGCTACCAGCGCGGTAGCGGCAGGCCCGCCGCACGCCTGGGTTCCAGAAAGTCCTCCCGGAAGACCTCCAAGGAGGCCCTGAGTAGCGGAATACCGACCTCAGCACCGAGGTGCACCAGCGTGGCCGTCTCCTCGTCCATATGGAACTCCAACAGGAGCCGACCGCGCCCGGAGTCGGTCATCTCCACCACCTCCAAGGCGTCGAAGTCGTCGCTCCCGAGCACCGTAAGAGCGGCGTACTTCCTGCCCTCCACAGTGAAGACCTTCATAGCGGTCCCTCAACTCCTCTCCCGGCCGAACACCTTCCGACCCTAAGCAACCTCCCCGGGACCGTACGCCCCGTCACCGTACGCGTCGGCATGTTCCGCTGCCCTGCCCGCTGCAGCCCGAGTTGACCGCAGAACGCGTCTACGGGACAGCCCTTAGGATGGCGAAGCGTGAGCCTCGACGCGAATGACCAACCGAATGACAGGGGCCCTGAGTCCATCGAACGCTACACGGCCCACCGGCACGCCTTGGCCGGAGACATCGGCTATCTGCGTGAGGTGAGTTCGCAGGTCACGACCCGATTCGCGGCCTCCGCCCAAGCTGCCCGCATCCACGGGAGCGACCTCTCCTACCTCCGACGACTCCTTGCCACCACCCCCGGCCGCGCCAGCGTCGATCTGTTGCTCCAACTGCTCCGCGCACAGGAAGCCGCTGCCGGGCACGCAGGACTCGAGCTACCCCTCGCGGCGACCATGCTCGCCCAGCACCAGCCGGCCGAAGTCCTCGCGCAGGCCGTTTTCGCCGACATCCCCGAGGGCGACCGGCTCGGCGAGCTGCGCACCTGTCTGTTCCATGAGTTGCTGATGCGCGGCGTGGATCCGGACGAGTTCCCGGCCCTGCGTGCCGACTCGTGGGCGTATCCCCTGTCCTGGCTCCCGGACCGTCGCCGTCCACTGGAGACCGAACCCACCTTCACGAGCCATTCCGTCAACGGCTCGGCCGGGGGCGTGAAGACGGGACTGCCCGCTCACGGCCGTCTGGATCCGCCGACGCCCCGTCCCCGCGAGGCATCGCCGCTGCGGAACTGTGTGACGGTGGACGAGCACGATCTCATCGTCACCGCCACCCAAGGGAACTGGGGCTATTCCGAGTCCTGGGTCTTCCGTCCGGACCAGCCCATCGTTCCCGAACAGGTGCCGGCCCTGCTCCCCACCCTGCCGATGGACTGCGTCGCAGACCTCGGTCCCACCGGACGCTTCGAGATAGCAACCCGCCCCGTGGGGGACATCTGGTCCCTGCTGTTCGCCACCGCGTCGATCGGGGGCTTCTACGGCACCGGCAGGTACGGGGCATGGGGCCGGCTCCAGGCATGGCGCTCGCTGGCAGGCCTGTGCGGCCTGCCGTTCAGCGCGGTCGCAGCGGAGGTGGAGCTCCGCGCAGAGCAGAGCACTTGGTTCCACTTCGAGACCGACTCCGAGTTCTTCCACAAGGATGGCTCCGACTACGCCATCGCCGCCCTCTCCCCGGACGGCTGCCGCCTCGCCGTCCTGGCTGCCACGGACACCGACTAGGCAGGCCCCACCAGTTCGCCACTGCCGCCCGGCCAACCCCTGTGATCCGTCCCGCCTCCGTCGTAGGCCTGCACTGTCAGCCGGCAGCCGACAGCCGGCAGCGGGCCGCCGGTCCAGGTGCTGCCGGCCGACCGTGATCGCGTCTGCCACCGGCCCGGCCGCCCCGCCCCGTGAAGGGGCGGAGCCGGGCCGGGCTGCTCAGGTCACAGGCCGTTGACGCGGGCGATCCTCTCCACCACCACCGGCGGGAAGTTCGTCGTGATGGGACGGCCCGTCCTGCGGCCCAGCCGGGAGTGCTGACTCCGTACCTGCGCCATCAGCCGGCGGCTGCGCAGAGCCATCTCCAGCTCGAACCGGGTACGAGGGTCACGCAGCCCCGACCCGAAGAGCTTCTCCAGCTGCCGCATGCGGTAGCGCACGGTCTGGGGGTGCACGTTCAGGGCCTTGGCGGCCTCGGGGGCGCCGCCGCCTTCGAGCCAGGCGAGGAGAGTCACCTCCAGCCGCTCGCTCTGGCGTGGGGTCAGGCCGGCCAGGGGTCGCAGCGAGTGCGCGGCCAACGCATGGGCCATCGGTTGGTCCTGGAGGAGCAGCAGGGTGGAGAGGTGGTCGTCGACGAAGACGGGCCGGGTCTCCACACCTGGGCGGGCCGGGGTGAGGGCGAGCAGGCGCAGGGCCCCGCGGAGGGAGGACGCGGTCTCTGCCAGGGGAACCGAGTGGCCCACGGCTGCGAGGCGGCCGCGCAGCGGGAGTTCCAGCGGTGCGCGGGTGTCCGGGTCCGGACTCGGGACCAGGAGGCAGGGCTGGCCCGCGAATTCGCCGGCGAGGGAGTCGTCCAGTACGGCCGCCAGCTGCTGCGTCTCGCCGGGGGTGGCCAGTACGACGGCTCGTACGGCTGGTGGCAGCGGCCAGCCGGCAGCTTCGGCAAGCTCGGTGAGGGACCGCTGTGAGGTGGCCCGGGCGTCGGTGAGTGCCTTGAACAGATCCCGGCGCGTGCGGTCGGGCGGTGCGGCCGACTCGTTCCAGCCTGTGGCAACGCCGTCCGTGGCGTCCTGGCCGTCGCGGTGCGCGGCTACGGGGCCGGTGTTTCGTATGACCTCGCGGGCGTATTGCGGGGCTTTCTCCTGCCCGCCGTCATGTCTGCCGCCGCCGACTCGCTCGGGGCGGGGATGGCGGCCGCTCGGCTTCGGGTCGTCGGGTTGCCGGTAGCCGAGAGCGGCGCACAGCGCGTTTTCCACCGACTGCCTGAGCAATTCGTCATCGATGGTCTCGTGGCCGTCGACGAGTGCGGCAAATGCCGGAGTTCGGTGCAGGAGCTCCTTCACTATCCCGTCGGCCAGCACGGGGAGCTCCCTGCGCAGGACGCGGATCCACTCGCCTCGGGGGCGGGACCAGATGCGGTTAAGGAGTTCGCACATCGTTTTCCTCGTTCATGCCGGGGTGAGGCCTGTCCTATGGGAGGCAGGGAGCCCACCGCTGGACATCTTTGTCGTCAATCCCCTTGCCGAATGGGCCGGTTAACGCCTCGCTACCGCCTCTTGAGGGCTTCCGCTCTTGCGGTCTTCCCTCGGTCGTACCTCGTTGTTGTCGTCGGGGTGCGGGGCCGGCAGGCGCCGCAGCGACCTGTCATGAACCCGTCGGAAGAAGATCTTCCGGATTGTTGGATGTGTCGAGCCGCGCTGCGGGAAGTTATCACCCTTCGACAAATCCTGTGGAGATGCTGTGCACATCCAGCATGCTGCTCGTCTCGCCCCGGGCCGAGGCGGCTTCTCGGTAGTTGCACAGAACCTCTGGTCCCGGGCGCGATCAGCCGCTTCACCGGGCATTCGCCCGTAGCGCGAGGCCGGCACCGCCAGGGCGGCATCCGGCTCGGTGTCTGCAGGCAGACCCATGCTCCCCCGGCACCCTCCGGGAACACCGTTGCCTCCCGGGCAGGTGCTACTGCAACCGGGAAGCCATCATGCTGCTCGATGTGGGACATGCAAGCCACACCGGAGCGGGCCACTGCCATCCGCGGGACGGGCATCTCCCCTGCATGGGTGGGGTGTTCAGTGCTGAGCCGACGGGCCCTTCTCAGTAGCCCCGTCGGTGCCGGGACACGTCATGGAGCAACCAGTGGTAGGGGGAGCCCTCGTCCGTGAAGTCGAGGCTGTTCAGGATGTCGTCTCCTCGTGGATCGTCCCGCAGGGCGAGCCGTACTGCCGCCTCCACCCGTACGCCTTCATCCGCATCGGTGAGACACGCGGCGAGCGAGTCCACGGCGCCCCGGGCATCCGCCGGTGCGTCGGCGAGAACGTAACAGGCGGTTCGGCGGACCTTTGAGTCTTCGTCCCGGGTGCACTCGATGACGGCGTCGAGCACGGCGGGATTCCCCGTCCCGATCACACGACGGAGCCCGCTGACCGCCCACTGGCGGACCTTGCCGTCGGCGTGGCGCGTGAGGCGACGAAGCGCCTCCCCTGCTCGTGGATCCCGATACACGTCGACGAGTCCGGCCGTGAGCGACCAGGCCACCCGAGGGTCCGGTTCGTCGGCCACCCAGGGAAGGAACAGGTCGACGAGCGCTTCCTCGAACGGCGCGTCGTCGCTCTCGTCGAAGTGGTTGATCAGGCGGAGGACCTCCGCGCCGAAGTACCGTGCCAGCGGTTCCGGGCGATCACGCAGGGCGGCGGCTGCGTCCCACACCGCGGTGTCGTGACGCTGCTGAAGTGTGCAGGTCGTTGCCCACCACACCTCGTTGTCGACGTTCGGCTCGGCCAGTGCGCGGGACAGCAGCTCGTCGAAGGGCTGAACGATGCCGTGCCGGGTCTCCAGGTCGGTGAGGATGGCGGCGTGCCCGGTCCTGACCCTGACGTGTCCCGGCGACAGCTCCTGCCAGGAGTATCCGTCCCCGGACATGACGGGCGTGCGTCCGACCGGTCCGCATCGCCCGCTTCTCCGGTGCACCTCGGCCGCGACATCCGTTTCGTGCCAGTACCGGGCCAGAGCCAGGGCGTCACGGCCTTCGGCGTCCATGGCCCCCAGGTCCGCCCCGGCGCCGATGAGTCGCTCCACGATGTCCGTGGCGCCCAGCTCGATCGCTCGAAGCAGGGGAGTGCGGCTGTCGGGGCCGGCACGGTCCAGCCGGGCAGACGCCATGAGAACTTCCAGGGTCGGGAGGTCGAATGCGTCCACCGCCAGGCACAGAGCCGGGACGCCGTGCTCGTCGACGCTCTCGGGGTCGGCACCCGCTTGCAGCAGCTCCTCGACCAACTGCGCGTTCCCGCTCCGTACCGCCGCTATGAGTGGCTCCACAACCATGTCTTCCGCCCCGTGTTCCGCGGAGCCGTCACACTGCGGGACGAGCCCGATGAAGCGTAGAACAACCCCTCGCCGAGGTGCCGAATCCATGCATGCCCCTGAGCGCCGTACCGGCACCGGGCCATCGGGGATCCAAAGGCACTCGCTCAAATCGACTCATGGTGCCCGGCGCTACGGTCAGATTCAACTTCTTGCGCATCGTTTGCCTGCGGCCCTGCAAGCGTGCACACTGGCGCGCAATCCGGTCGGGCGCAGCGTCGCACCCTCATGACGGATGTGCCCGGAACCGACGCCCGGGTCATCAGCAAGCCACACGGGAGCACGTGTTGAGTACACCTGGTACTGCCCGTCAGCAGCATCTCCGAAGCCTCAGCGACGGGGAACTCTGTGCCCTGTTGCGTGGGCGCGGCACCTCGGAGTCCGACGCGGCGGTCAGCGACGTGATGGATGAGGTGTTCGCCCGTCACCATCCCTCTGTGCTCGCCTACGCCCGCACGTGCTGCCGGGACCTTTCCACCGCCCAGGACCTCGCCGCCGAGGCCTTCGCCCGTACTTACCGAGCCATCGCCTGGGGCGCCGGACCCGAGTACGCCTGGCGGCCGTACCTGCTGACCTGCGTGCGCCGTCTGGCGGCCACATGGGCGCGGGAAGCCGCCCGTACGCGGCTGTCCGACGATTTCGAGGAGTGGGCCGCCCAGCTCTCGGACGGCCAGGACACCGAGGACGCCGTCTTCTCTGCGGAAGAGGGATCGCTGGTCCTGCGTGCCTACAGGTCGCTGCCCGAGCGCTGGCAGGCCGTGCTGTGGCACTCCGTCGTCGAACACGAGCCGGCGGCCGAGACCGCAGCGCGCCTCGGGATATCGGCGGGAGGCGTCGGATCGCTGGTCGCGCGTGCACGGGAAGGGTTGCGGGAGGCGTACTTGCGCGCTCACCTGGACCGGACGGCGAGCGACGAGTGCATGCACTACGGGGCGCAGATCGCCGCCAGGCTGCGCCGACCGGGCAAGCGCCTCACCCGGGACCTCGGCCGCCACCTTCAGGGGTGCGACGACTGTGCACGGGCCGAGCGCGACCTGCGCGATGTCAACGGCCGTCTGGGCGTGTTGCTGCTGGGCGGAATCCTGCTGTGGAACCCCGCCTCCTTCCTGTCGGCCCTGGGTGGGGGCGGCACGCATCTCGCCTCGGGCACACTCAACGGGACGCAGCTCGCCGGAGCCAAGGTCGGCGCCGTGAAATGGGTCGCTGCGGCAGCCGTGATGGGAACGGCGGCGACCGTGGTAGTCCTGCTGCCGGCCGACTCCGGGAGCAACGGGAGCAACAGGCCGGGCCAGGCCGCGGCTCCCGCCAGAACGCCCGCGGCCCCGGGCGGCCCGCTCCCGGAGGCCACACCGATCGTGGCCATCGGCCCGGCGGCCTTCGCCACCGCCCCCGCCACCGCCCCTGTCACGCCCCTGCCTTCCGCCTCCACGTCCGCCTCGGCCTCCGCGGTCCCGACGTCCGCCTCGCCCTCTCCGGAACACACGGGCGCCGCCTTGGTGAACGTGGCCTCGGGGCTGTGCGTCGGCCTTGGCGGCCCCGGTTCTGACGGCCCGTTGCAGCTCGAGAAGTGCACCGGGAAGGCCAGCCAGGGATGGGAGCGGCTGCCTGCCCATCAGAACACGTACCAACTCCGCAACGCGGACACCGGCACCTGCCTCGACGGAACCTCCGGCGGCGGGAACCTCGTCGCGGTCACTCTTCGCGCCTGCCGGACCGGCGCGGACCGCGCGACGCAGCTCTGGCGCTTCCAGCCGGACGCGCGATCCGGCGCTTACCGCGTCTGGTTCGTGCCGAAGGTCCCTCAGAGCGACTACTCCGACCATCTGCTGGGCCCGCGGAACTGGCCGAAGGCCGACCCGCCGCGTCCGGGATCGCAGATGGTCCACCTGCCCAACTACTACAACTCGGTCAGCATGCTCTTCGCCCTGAGGTGAGCGCCCGGCCACCTGGGCCGCCGAGGAGTTCGCCTCGCTCCGGACCGACCTCCTCGGCGGCGCCCTCGCGATCGGCAGCCGCACCGTTCCCCTGTTCGCGCCAGGCTCCGCATGGACGGCGTGTACGGCGTGTACGGCGTGTACGAGAACCTGAGCGGCTTCGTGGATGACTTCCTCAACGAGCTCACCACGATGCCCTGGGGCAACCGCGCTCCTGTTCCGCGCCCCCGACGACGACCTCGTCAACTTCTTCACCCCGGTCACACCGGCCGACATCGAGAGGTCCGCACGCTGACGACAACACGGCGGCCGGCATGTGGACTTGGACCAGGGCTCGCCGCCGCAGGACTCGGCGATGCTGGTGGAAGTCGTCCATGTCCCCACCGGTGCGGGCGAAACGAATGCAAGGACGCCTTCCGCTCCCCCACGCGACACGGCAGCGGTTCGATGCGGTGACCAGGGCTGCAGCGCGCCCCTGCCTGCTGTCCGTTCGGATTTCTCGGGCCGGAACAGCCGGTATCCCGTCGTCCGAGGGCCCGGGATCGGCCGATTATTTCTTAGCATCAGAGGCCAACAATTCACCTTCCCACCACCCGGACGACTACAAAGGAGCGCATCGGACCGGAAGCGTCAGCAGTCGGAAAGGTGGCGAAGGGTGATGCGCATGTGTGAGTTCAGCGGAATCCATGCGAGTGCGGTCAGATTACTTATGGGAAGTGCGAGTTCTGGACATCTCCCCTGATAGGCCGGCCGCCATGCTGATACCGATACAGTTTTCCCCGGCGCTCGCCTCGGCCGACGAGTATCGATCCCTGACATCGACCATCCGGTCGAAGGCGAAAGACGCGCAGGGATTCTTCGGCGGAGCCGGGCGCAAGGAGGGTGAAATGCCTTACCTTCCCCTCCACATCCAGCTGCGGGATCTGTGCATCGAGCTCTACATCGAGCTCCGCCCGCGCACAACGAGCCTCCGTATAGCCGGGTTCCGGAGCATACTCGAAAGCGGAAAGGCCCCACCGGAAGCCTACGTACGGCACGTGCGGGACTCGGTCGCACCACCGGGCCTCCGCCGAACGGAAGTCCTTCCGTTCAGCGGGGGCCGCCCCGACCTGGAGACGGCCGCTGCCATCCGGCGTGCGGAGATCCTGCTCGGGCGCGGACCCTTGAGCAACGCGGTCATCAGGCTGCACCAGAACCACGATCCGCGGAGCACCGCTCACGGAATGCTCGTGCTCTCGGAAATGCTCTGCGAGGCCGCCCGGTACCCCGCCCTGGCCCATGCGATGTCACGCATCTGGATGACCGGAGGGAGGCTGCATTCCGCGGCAGTCGCATGAAATTCCCACGCACCGGCCAACCCACAGGCGTTGGGGCGCAGTGAGCGTCGCACGTGCGGAATCCACATCAGCCCCGGCACGTTCCGGCGTGCCGGGGCGGGCGACCGCTGAACATCCGGGAGGTGACGCTGCCACCCTCGCAGAAGGCCGCGTCGGTTCCGCCGGCCCGCCGCAATCGACTCCCCCACTCACGGGTTCGGCGGCGCCTGATGCAGCCTGATGCAGGCGGACCGGCAGTCGGCCGGCCGCTTGGCCCTGAGGCACCTGCGCATAGGATGTCGGCGAACGCGGCACACTCAAGGTTTCGCCGCATCTCGGAAGAAGACCCATGGACGACATCGTCGCCCGCATTCACACCAAGCTGTCCGCAGCATGCTCGGAGCCGGTTCCTCGTCCACGGACCTTCGTACGGGCACCTGGCGGCCGACGGCTGGGTCCCCCGCTCAGCGAGCAGCGGGTGGCTGCCTTCGAGGCGGTCCACGGAGCGCGCCTTCCCGCCGGCTATCGCACGTTCCTACGCGAAGTCGGCAACGGAGGTATCGGTCCCGACTGCGGACTTCTGCCGCTGACCCGCTGGCGCGTCCGTGACATTCCTGATGCCCGCCAGCAGCTGGCTCGGCCCTTCGCCCTGGATCCGGCCCGCGCGATACCCGAGCAGTGGGCGCTCTGCGCCGAGCAGGCCGATCCGTATGCGGGCACCCATCTTGTCGTCAACCGTGGCTGCCTGGAGATGACCTTGCTGGTCATCACCGGGCCCGCCCGGGGCCGACTCCTGGACGCCAACCTCGGAGACCTGGCCACCCCTCCCACGTTCCTCCCCCAGCCCGACTTCCTCACCTGGTACGAGCACTGGCTCGACGGTCTGCCGGAGTGCGGGCCGGCTCCCGATTTCCGCGGCCAGCACAAGGGCAGCCATGAGGAACCGGTCGATCTCC
Organism: Streptomyces sp. NPDC054932; assembly: GCF_053610205.1. NCBI lineage: Bacteria > Bacillati > Actinomycetota > Actinomycetes > Kitasatosporales > Streptomycetaceae > Streptomyces > Streptomyces sp. NPDC054932. The sequence continues at coordinate 26,154 of NZ_JBSGXU010000078.1, forward strand.
TGACCGGCTCGGCTTCGGCCTGTGAGCGAGCTACTGCCGCCTACGCCCTGGGCGGGCGTCTCCCTCTTTCCCCTCGTGCCCGGGAGGCGCTGCTCGCGGCCCTCGCCGGCGACCCCGACCGTCGGGTCCGCATGGAGGCAGCGAAGACTCTGGCAGACCTGTACGGCGGGGCGGCCGAGCCACTGGCGCAGGCACTGAGCGATCCGGATCACTGGGTCAGACGACGAGCCATGGTGTATCTGCTGCAGGTGACTGACGACGAGCCGACTTACGGAGCGGCAGCCCGCGCGCTCCTGCACGACGAGAACCACAACGTCAGGATGGCAGCGGCCGACCTCCTCGGCCGCGCCGGATGGACCACCTAGAGCTCCGTGTACGGATCCTGCCGGACACAACCCGATGCGCCGGACTGCGGCGGGACGTGATCCGGGCAGACCACAGCGGTAGACTTGCAGAGTTATGCAATTTACCAGTTCGGGATCTGGTGGGCGGGGGCGCGGGTGTGGCCGAGTTCGAGGAAGCGGCGCTGGAAAGGATCCGTGTGGCGCGGGCTCGCCTCCAGGCTGCGCGGGAAGCCGAGGATGCCTTCGAGGAGGCCCAGGCCGCGGAGGAGCTGGAGGACGCGTTCCGGGTGGCCCGCGATCATGGTGTGGCCACCGACTCGGACAGTCGGTGACAGCGGTGGCCTCGGCGACGCGCACGGCCGGACACAACCAAGGAAGACACATCATGACGGACAACCCACCTGAGAGGGACGCGGCGGCGGCCCAGGAGAAGTGGAAGGAAAAGGGCGTCGCGATGCGCGCCTTCTTCTACATCTTCGGTACGCATGTGTTCGCCGGGTTCATCTGGTTGCTGTTCTACCTGGGGCAGCACGCCGCCCAGAAGTGAGATCGGCGCCGGTCAGGCGATGGCAACGCCCTGGGCCCCTGTCCGGGAAGCTCTGGTGAGGATCGCGCGCCGCGCCTGCCCGCCCCGTACGCTCCGCTCTGTTCCTCGGGAGCACCGCGCTTCGCATACGCGGCGCAGCGGCGTTCAATGGGCCGGAGCGGTCCGCGGTCGGTCGCTGAGCAGTTCGGCGAGGCCTTGGCGGGTAGTACGGCGGCCAGTCGTCCGGGGCGTTGGCACGCTGCCGACGGCAGGCGCGCGCTCGTGGGGGTGCCCGCATTGCCCTTCACGGTCTTCGTGCCACTCTTGCCGGCCGGTGTCGCCCTGGTCGGATTCGCGCAGGTCTCCCCGCACCGAAGCGGCTCGTAGGTCAGCCGGTGCCACCTCCGACGGGTTCGGGCCGCCGCGGACGAGGAGGGTGATCACCGCCGGTCCGGGCGCCTGGGCCGATTCGGTCTCCAGCCGGCACGGTGGTCACGGCCGCGCTTCGGGTGAACTGCGCCCGGCCCGGGGCGATCGGGTGGCGGAGCCGCGGTGTCGGTCCGCTGTCGGGGGACTGTCGGTCCGCTGTCGGCGGCTCGTCGGCGGGGCCTGGCACCTTTCAGGAGACGGCCGCCCCCTCCACCGGGCGGCCGATACCGAAGGAGCCACCATGCACATGCCCGTCACGATCATCGGCGCCGGACTCGGCGGACTCACGCTGGCCCGCGTCCTGCACGTCCACGGCATCGCGGTCACGGTCTACGAGGCCGAGCCCTCCCCCTCGGCGCGCACGCAGGGCGGGATGCTCGACATCCACGACTACAACGGGCAGCTCGCCCTCAAGGTGGCCGGCCTGATGGACGAGTTCCACGCCATCGTCCTGGAGGGCCGCCAAGCGATGCGGGTCATCGACCCGGACGGGACCGTCCTGCTCGACAAGGCCGATGACGGCACGGGCGGACGCCCCGAGGTGCAGCGCGGCGAATTACGACAGATCCTGCTCGACTCGCTCCCCGGCACCGTCCGATGGGGGCACAAGGTCAACAGCACCCGCGCCCTCGGCGAGGGCCGCCACGAGGTGACGTTCGACGACGGCGGCACCGTCGTCACCAGCCTGCTGGTCGGCGCGGACGGCGCGTGGTCGCGGGTACGGCCGCTGCTGTCCACCGCCACACCCGAGTACGTCGGCACGTCGTACGTCGAGACGTACCTCTTCGACGCCGACACCCGGCACCCGGCCGCCGCGAAGGCGGTCGGCGGCGGGATGCTGATCGTGCCCTCGCCGGGCAAGGAGATCTTCGCTCACCGGGAACGCGGCGACACCCTGCACACCTACGTGGCGCTGACCAGGACGCAGGAGTGGTTCGCCGCCATCGACTTCACCGATCCCGCCGCGGCCACCGCGCGGATCGCGCGGGAGTTCGACGGCTGGGCACCGGAACTCACTGCGCTGATCACCGACGGCGACACCGGGCCCGTCCTGCGCCCGCAGTACGCGCTGCCCACCGGGCACCGGTGGGACCGGGTACCGGGGGTGACCCTGCTCGGGGACGCCGCCCATCTCACGCCTCCGAACGGCGAAGGCGCCAACCTCGCCATGCTCGACGGCGCCGAACTCGGCCAGGCCCTCGCCGCCCACCCCGACGACATAGAGGCCGCGCTGACCGAGTACGAGCAGGCCATGTTCCCCCGCAGCGCCGAAGCCGCCACGTTTGAAGGGATCGAGCTCTCCGACATCTTCTCGGGCGACAACACGGCCCAAGCCCTGATCGACAAGGTCACCGAGAAGGACCGCTGAGCCGCTGGCCCGGCCGTGCCGGGACTCGCGGACTCGAGGTGCTCGCGGCGGCGGCCCCTGCCCGGGCCTCGGGCGAGATGGGGATCGGCGTACCACAGCACGGTCGTGACGACGGTGACGTCCGCGCCGAGGGCGAACGACCACCACAACACCTGGGCCTGCCCGACCCCTCCGGAGGTGGCGACGGCTGTCGGTGAGCATCCCCGTCCGGACCACGGCTCCGACGTCACGAACAGGCCGGCGAAGCACGCCGGAGCCTCCCACTCGACGTCGGCCGCGACCGTGCGCGAGCCCAGCCGGGATGGGGCGGAACGACAGTCCGGCGCGGGAGCCGATCATGGTGTGGGGCGGGTCGGGAGGCCGAGCGTGGTGCAGACCGTGATCGTCACGGGGCGATCAGGAGAAGGCGTGCCCAGGGCTGCGGCGACCCGGTGCACCTTCTCCGCGGCGATCAGTACGCAGACGGTCCCGAACACCGCCATGTCCGGCCACACGGTGACACACATGGGCGGGTCCGCCCGTCCGGTGCCGGGGCGACGCGGAGACGGGGGCGGGGTCGTCATCGGCGCGGCGCCGTTCACAGGTTCTGCCGCGAGCGCCCGCGCCCCACGAGGGCCTCCCCGAACAGAGGGTGCGCCAGGTCCCCACCATCACCTGGCGCCCCTGCCCGGCGCAGCGGAGCCGGCACCCGTCTTCACGGCCTCGGCCGGTCTCCGTACGCTCCGCCCGACAAAGGGTCAAAAGACTGCAAAGAGGGCATATCAAGGAGTGAGGTCGCACTGGAGGGAGATGGCTCGCCATGGTCCAGGAGCTACTGGCCGCACTGGCCCTCGCGGGCGTCGTCGGCGCGACGTACGTGGCAGCGGCAGCCCGGGTGGTCAGGCAATACGAGAAGGGCGTCGTGCTGCGCTTCGGTCGCCTGCACGGCCAGGTCCGGGGGCCCGGGTTCGCCATGATCCTTCCGGTCGTGGACCGGATGCACAAAGTGAACATGCAGATCGTGACGATGCCGGTGCCCGCCCAGGACGGCATCACCCGCGACAACGTCACGGTCCGGGTGGACGCCGTCATCTACTTCAAGGTCGTCGACCCGGTCGATGCAATCATCCGGGTCCAGGACTACCGGTTCGCGGTCTCCCAGATGGCTCAGACCTCGCTCCGGTCCATCCTCGGCAAGAGCGATCTCGACGAACTGCTCTCCAACCGCGAGAAGCTGAACCAGGGCCTGGAGCTGATGATGGACAGCCCGGCCGTCGAGTGGGGCGTGACCATCGACCGGGTGGAGATCAAGGACGTCTCCCTCCCGGAGACGATGAAGCGGTCGATGGCGCGGCAAGCCGAGGCCGACCGCGAACGCCGGGCCAGGATCATCAACGCCGATGCCGAACTCCAGGCGTCCAAGAAGCTGGCGGAGGCCGCCGCGGTGATGTCCGACCAGCCCGCCGCCCTCCAACTCAGGCTGCTGCAGACCGTGGTCGCGGTCGCCGCCGAGAAGAACTCCACCCTCGTCCTGCCGTTCCCCGTCGAACTGCTGCGCTTCCTCGAACGGACGACCCCGCCACAGTCCGCCGCGCACAGGGCTCCACCCGCCGTGGCGCTGCCCCAACCCCCCACAGCGGGAAAGCCGCCGTCCGGATCCCCGGCACCGAACGGCATCAACCACGGCATCAACCACGCCGTGCCTGACGGAAAACCAGAATCCGCGGCTGACTGGAGGGCCGCCTGACACCGGCGCAGCATCTCAGGATCGCAGCCGCCCGGAACCGGGGAACGGCGCCCCTGCCCGGGCATGAACGGGAGCCGCGGGCAAGCCGACCTAGGTGCGGCTGGTCGCGCGGAGGTCGGCCAGGATTTCGGCCTGGCCTTCCAGAACGCCGGAGAGGATGCCGCGGGCGACCTTCAGGAGTTCGGCGATCCGGGGGTGGGTGAGGCTGTAGTACACGGTGGAGCCCTCGCGGCGGGTGGCCACCAGGTTGGCCTTGCGCAGGACGGCCAGCTGCTGGGAAAGGCTCGCGGCCTCCACCCCGACCTCGGGCAGCATCTCGGCGACCGCGTGCTCGCGTACGGACAGCAGCTCCAGGACGCGGATGCGGACCGGGTGCCCCAGCGTTTTGAAGAACTCCGCCTTGAGCTGGTACAGCGGTGTGCTCACCTGGATTCCCCTGCCTCGACTGCCCATCTCGTTCACCTGGAACCGTTCCTTCGTGGGGCATCCGTGCGCCCCTCTTCACATCCGTGACCTCCACAATTGCAGATCCCTGCAACTCCTCAAACCCGGCGGGCGGCCTCGTGACGCATCGTCGCGGCCCGGACGCGCACCGGTCCGGCCCCGGGACGGTACGAGCGCGGCGGAACCCGGACACCTGATGCAGGTGCAGGCGCAGCAGGGGGTCGTGGGGGGCGTGGGTCCATCCGGGCAGGGTGCGCCGGTAGTGGGCGGCCGGCCTCGTCGGGATCGGCGATGACGTCGGCCGGACCATGGGCGGTGGCCGTCCGATCCGTGCCCGCCTCGGCGCCGAGCCCGGAGGAGACGCCGGACACGAGGGCGAGGGGAAGGGTGACGATCGCCACCGTGAGCCCGGCCAGGAGATCCCGGCGGGGGCTGTGCCCGTGACCACGAAATCCGCCCGGGCCGGCAGCACCGGGCGAACCCGGCCGAGCAGGGTCGGCGGATCACGTGACCCGGCTGGGCCCCGCGGTTCGGCAGCCTCGCCGTGACACGGGGCGAGGGGACGGCCTCTCAGCCATGGTGCTCGGCGAGGTGGGTGAATACGGTGCGGGCGAGGATGCCCAGGAGCTGCGGCGTCGCCTCGGGCACGAGGGTGCGGAAGGCGGCGGCGAAGGCGTCCGACTGCGTGCACAGGGCCCGCACCTCCAGAGCCTGGGTCAGACGCGGTATCAGCTCGTAGAAGCAGTAGGGGTGTTCGCCCTCCACGAATGCTTCCAGGCTCTCCTCGTAGGAGGCGTACTCGCCGTCATAGGCCCAGGAGTCCAGCGACAGCAGCAACGGCCACTGGGCCCGCACCTCCCACGCGGCGAGCGGCACGTCCTCGTACGAGGCGTCCGCGTCACGGTCCGCGAGGCGCAGCAGCATCGCCAGATCGGTCATGTACTGCGGGATGCTCCTGTCCGCTGCGGCGGCCGCCCAGGTGCGGCGGGTAGCCGGAGGGCAGGTCGCGAAGAACTCCTCGGTGAACGCGGTCGACAGGTAGTCCAGCTGCGAGGCGAGCACCTGAAGGGACCCGCGCCAGGCCACGTCCCAGTGATCGGTCCGCGAGACCCTCGCGAACCGCATGACCTCCCACTCCAGCGGGTCGGCGGCGCCCGCGGCGAGCCCGACGAGGTGCGCGATCGGCCCGTTGCCGAACATGCCTTCCGGATGCAGTGCCATCAACTCTCCCCCGTTGCATCGTTCGTGGTCCATCCAACCGCCCTACGTGCGCGGCCTTTCGGGCGGGGTGACGCAGCACGCCGCCCGGCGGGGGTCCGGCCGCAGGGGTCAGGCTGCGCGGCAGAGGTCCGCGGGGCCGGTCGGGGCCGCGGAGCGGTGCGGCAGGCCGTGGGTGACGGCCGCGTGCGCCGGCCGCGCGGTGCGGACGGCGGCCGTGGTGCGGACGGCGGCCGTGGTGCGCAAGCGGTTGTGGGCGAAGACGACCAGGCGCAGCACCGCGAACCGTGCGGCACCGGCGAGCGCGGAGGCCGACAGGTAGACGGCCTGCTCGAGCACGGCGCCGGGCGCCGCCACCAGTTGGTGCAGGGCGAGCATCGCCGCGCAGGTCACCGCGTACGCCGCGACCGCGGACCCGGCCGACTGCGCGTGCTGGCGTCGGGTCGCGCGGCGCCCCGCACCGAAGGTGAAGCGGGCGTGCAGCTCGGTGGCGAGGAGGGTGGAGCCCGCGGTGACCAGGGTGTTGGCCAGCACCCAGGGGACCTGGGAGGCGAGGGCCGTCACGGCGAAACCGGCGGCGAGCCCCACCCCGCCACCGCAGACCACGAAGCGGGCGAAGGCCGTGAACGCGCCGGGCGGTCTCTGCTGCCCGCTCCGCGCTCTGTCCATGATCCGGCCCCCTTTGACCACGCCCCCGGAACGTGCCCCCACGGCCGGCAGGCCGCAGGAACACGCTCCCCTTGGCCCCATCATGGCGCAACAATGGCGTCATCGCGAGCCATTATTGGCACCCCGCTTGGCGCTGTAGGCGCCGAGGGTGGATGAGTCGCAGGTCAGAGGAGGTTTCCGTCCGGCACCGGCTCGACCGGATCGCGTGTGCACGCGGCGTCCGACGGCCGCGCCGTGCTGCACGCAGCGGGCGGCGAACAGCACGTCCGCCGGAGCCGGTCCCCGAGCGCGGCGGCCCGGCCCGGGATATACAGCAGACAGCGACACACGGCGGACGGGCCGAGGCGCGGTCCCGGTCCGGACTCCGGCCGCCGTGACCGGAGCTGATCCTCCGGCAGCCGCAGCCCGCACGGGAGGCCGTCCGGGCCGGGGCGGTGGCCTGCCCGTTCCCGGGAGACTACCGCCCTGGTTGCAGCCGGACGCCTCCCCGGCGGTAGGAGGAATCAACTCCCGGCGGGCCGGCAGCGACCACGCCCGGCGGCTACGTTGTCGCCCCTTCCCCAACCGTGACGGAGGACCGCCGCATGCTGACCCGTCTGGCCGATGCCCCCCGCAGGCGAGTGGTGTGGGGGATATCCCTCATCCTGATCGCGGTCACCGCGCTCCTCGGAGGCACACCCGGAGCCGCCGGCGCTGCCGGGGTGGGGGGCCTTGCCCCGCCGCCCGTTCCGGTCCTGTCCTGGGGGCCCTGCGACGGGGCGGACGACGGCTTCGAGTGTGCGACCGCCCGGGTGCCGCTGGACCACCGCCGGCCCGGCGGGCCCACGATCGCGCTCGCGGTCACCCGGCGGCCCGCGTCCGACCGGGCGCACCGTACCGGCGTCCTGGTGCTGCACCCCGGAGGGCCCGGCAACTCCGGTGTGAACTTCGCCCGCAGCAGCTACGAGGCGCTGCCCGCCGTCCTGCGCGACACGTTCGACGTCGTCGGGTACGACATGCGCGGGGTGGCGCGCAGCGGGCAGGTGGAGTGCTGGAACGACCAGGAGTATGCCGCCGCCGTGGACGGCGCGCGCGGTGTGCCCGGTCCGGGAGCCCTGCAGGTGGCCGTCCGGCAGGGCCTCGACTTCGCCACCGCCTGCCGGGAACGCTCGCGGGAGCTCGTACCGTTCATCGGTACCGGCTCGAACGCCAGGGACATCGACCTGCTGCGGCAGGCCCTGGGCGAGGAGACGCTCTCCTTCTACGGCCGTTCCTTCGGCAGCTACGTCGGGACCGTGTACGCCGCACAGTTCCCGCGGCGGGTGCGCGCCATGGTCCTCGACGGGGGCTACGATCCGCGGCTTTACGCGGACGTGCCGTACGCCTACGACGCCGCGCAGTTCACCGCTCTGGACGCGGCGGTGGGCCGGTTCCTCGACTGGTGCGGGCAGAACGCGGCCGCCTGCGGGTTCGGCGGGGGCAGGCCGCGCCAGGCCTTCGAACAGCTCAAGCGTGACCTGGACGCAGAGCCGGTCATCACCGCGAGCGGGCGCCCGGCGACCGGCTACACCCTCGCCTACCGCCTGATGTTCAACATCAACTCGGGGCGGGAGATCTGGCCCTACCTGGGGCAGGCACTGCGCGCAGCCCAGGAGCGTCAGGGGTCGTTCCTGTTGTCACCGCCCTCGCCCGCGTCGTTCGACTTCCTCAGCGTCAACACGGCCGTCGAATGCGCCGACCGCCTCTACCCGGGCAGCCGGCTGCTGCTGGGCGCACTGGTCGGCGCGGAGGTCGCCTCCGCGCCGCTGCTGGGCGGCCCCATCGGGCTGGGGCCGCCGACGTACGACCACAACCACGCACCCGCCTGCGCGCAGTGGTCGGCGGAACGGCCGAGCCGGTTCGAGGGCTCCTACCGGGCGGCCGGTTCCGCCCCGATCCTGGTCCTGGGCACGACCGGGGACCCGGACACCCCGTACCAGGACTCCGTGGCCCTCGCCCGGACGCTGGAGAGCGGGCGGCTGCTGACCTTCGCCGGTGAGGGGCACACCGCCTACAACCGCAGTGCGTGTGTCAGCGCCCTGGCGACGGACTACCTCGCCACGCTGGCGCTTCCCGCGCCCGGCACCGTGTGCGCGGACGAGGCTCCCCCGGAGCCAGTCGGACGCCGCACCGCGGGTATCGAGGTCGACGAGACGCGTGATGTGATCCCCGTCCTGCGCTGAACACCCCGCCCGGGACACCGGCCGGGCGGCCACATCCGGGAGCCCTGCGGGTCGGGGGCGCTGCGGCCGTGCGCGGCGAAGGCCCGCGCGCAGTCGGCGCAGCACCGGAACACGTCACCGGCCCCGCCGGCACCGGGCAACCCCGGCG
>NZ_JBSGXU010000079.1:0-34130 GCF_053610205.1 Streptomyces sp. NPDC054932
CCCCTCGGCGGAACGGCCGGGGCACGGCGTCGGCTACCGTCGGGGCATGGGCTTCGTCATCTTCATGACCCTTCCCGGTCTGGCTCTGGTGCTGACCGCCGTGGCCTTCCTCGACCTGGCACTGGTCCGCGCGGGCCGCGCCGGGCTGTTGCCCTGGCGGTGGAACGGCCGGCAGGGGCAGATATCCGCCACCGGCTTCGAGCAGCTGCACGCCAGCTTCTCGCCGGGCAAGCAGAACGAGCTCAAGGAGCGGCAGAGCGCCCTCGTCATGCGCGACGACGAGGAGGACGGCGCGCCGCCGCGCACCCGGGTGGACCTCGACGGCGGGCTCGCCGTCATCCGGCTGCCCGCCGCCGCGTCCGCGCCGACCCTTACGGCGCGCAGCGGTACGTGAAGTCCACCGCGGCCGTGTGCCGACCGGGCGACACCAGCTGGAGCTCGGCCCGCGCGGGGTAGCTCCCGGTGCCCCGGAAGGTCCACAGGAGGTGCAGCCGGGCCTCCCGCTGCCCGCGCGGCACCCGCTCGGTCAGCTGCTCGGACTGCGTGCCGTCGCTGCGCACCCACCGGTAGGTGAGGGTGCCCGGGCGGCCGTCGGTCGCCACGACGGCCACCACATCGGCCGTCGCGTCACAGCCCGGCCCCTTGGGATCGGTGCTCACGGCCACGCCCCGGACCTCGATGCCCGGCCCGAGCCGCTGCCACCCGAGGTACGCGAGGACCGCGGCGAGAACGACAGCGGCGAGGGCGTACCGCCGCAGACCGGCCCACCGGCGCCGCCGGGGCGGCGGCGCGACGGCCGCGGCCGCGTCGATGGGGAACGGTGCCGGCATGGCCGCGGTGACCCCGGGCCCGAAGCGGAGCACGGACCCCTCGACCCGGTCGGGAGCCACCTCCTCGGGAGCCATCCGCTTGGTCGTCGTCGGCGGGCCGCTGAACCAGTGGCTGCCGAGGACGGTGGCGCTGTAGTCGTCGCCCTCGGGGGCGCCGGAACCGCTCATCGGGGCACCTCCTGGCAGCGCAGCAGGTACTGGGAGGCCGACGCGGACTTGTTTCCCGCGGTGGGCTTGGTGGTGACGCGGACGCCGCCGTAGCAGCCGCGGTCACGCGTGAAGGTGTGGGACCTGACCACGGGCGCGATCGAGCCGGCCTGCACCACGAACGACTCCGTGCCGTCGGGGACGGAGTAGGAGCCCTGCGCGCCGCCCAGGAACCACTCCACCACTACGGTCACCGAACCGGTGCCCTCGGCGGCGACCGAGATGGTCGCATCGCCCCGGTAGACCCCGGTCTTGAGCGACACGGCGACATTCGTGACCTTCAGCGTCGGTGTGGGCGTCGGCGTCGGCGTCGGCGTCGGCGTCGGGGTCGGCGTGGGCGGCCAGCTCACCGTCGGCTTCGGGGTGGGGCTCGCCGACCACGACGGTGAGGCCGTCGGGGACGTGGACCCGGACGGCGAGGGGCTCGGCGACGCCGAGGGACTCGGGGACGCTGAAGGCGAGGCGGAGGCCGTCGGGTTCGGGCTCGGGGAGGGCGACCCGGGAGGGGCCGCGCTCGTCGTGGCGAAGGCACTCAGCGCCGAGGCCCCGCCCGGGTCCGCGCCGATCGCGTCCGTCGTCAGCAGCAGTACGGTTCCCATCACCAGCGCCACGCCCGCCGCGAGCCAGCCGCTGCGCCCCGGAGCCCAGCCCGAACCGCTGGGCACCGTGGTCGTGGCCACCGCAGTGGTGCCCGCCGCCGGGGCGCCCGCCGAGGGGAACAGCAGCGGCAGCAGGGCGGCCAGCGCCGCCAGCTTGCGCTGCCCGCGCTCCTCCCACTCGGGCCCGTACGCCGCAAGCGCCACGCCCTCCAGCTCCGCCACGAACGCCTCGGCGTTCTCGGGCCGCTGCTCGGGCGCCTTCGCGAGGCCGCGCCGGATCAGCGGACGTACGGGCTCCGGAGCCTCGGTCTCCGGCACCGGCGCCTCTATGTGCTGGACGGCGAGCTCGGCGAAGTTCTCCCCGTCGTACGGCTTGCGCCCGGTGAGGCACTCGAAGAAGGTCGCCGTCGCCGCGTACACGTCGGCCGCGGGCGAGGCCGGCCGGCCCTGCCACTGCTCGGGAGCCATGTAGGCGGGGGTTCCGGCCACGCCGGGCGTGCTGCCGCGGTTGGCCGCGATCCCGAAGTCCACCAGCTTCGACGAGCCGTCCGGCGCGACGAGCACGTTCTCCGGCTTGTAGTCCCGGTGGACGACGCCCGCCCGGTGCGCCGCAGCCAGCCCGAGCAGGGACCCCTTGAGGACCACCAGCGCGGCCTCGGCGTCGGCCCGCCCGGACTGCTTCAGCAGGGCGCGCAGGGAGATGCCGTCCACCAGCTCCATGACGATGGCCGCGCCGCCGGATGCCTCCACGTACTCGTACAGCCTGACCACGTACGGGGTCTCGAGCCCGCCCAGGAGCCGGGCCTCGGCCCGGAACTCCCCGACGAAGGCCGGGTCCTGGCGCAGCCGGTCGCTGAGGTACTTCACCGCGACCGGCGTGCCCGTGCCGTCGTGGACGGCGAGCACCACGCGGCCGCTGCCGCCCGAACCGAGCTCCCGGACCTCGGTGTAACCGGGGACCGTCCACGTGTTCCTCATCGTTCCTGCCCCCTGCCTGCCCTGCGGCGCCGCTGCATCGATCGCACGTCCGGTCCGGGACCGGCCGTCCACCGGTCCTCCCCGGTCCGGACGCCACATGGGACGTGGTTTCCTCCGTGGCCGGTTCCCGACCACGGAGGGTGTCTCAGGCCGCGGCCGACAGCGCGCCGATCATGGCGTGCAGCCGGTCGGCCGCCGCCCGCCCGAAGACCGGGTCGTTGATGTGCGTGTCGTAGTCGTAGAGCCGGGTGGCACTACCGCGCAAGCCTTCGCGCAGTGCCGAGAACAGGGCCCGGTCCGCGCCGGGGTCATGGTACGGGCCGCCCGGCGCGCCCAGGGTGGACAGTCCACGGAGCGGGACGCAGACGGCCGTGGGCCCGCACGCCGCGCGCAGTTTGGCGGCGACCCGGCGGCCGAGCTCCGCGCATTCCGCCACGGTCGTACGGGTCACCGTGATGGACGGGTTGTGCACGTGGACGCCCCGGTCACGGACCGCTCGGGGCAGGCTCTCCAGCGGGCCGAACTTCACCATGTCCAGCGCCCCCAGGCTCACCACCTGCGGCACTCCGGCCCGCCCGGCCGCACTGAGCCGGTCGGGGCCCGCGCTGAGGATGCCCCCGCACAGGTCGTCGGCGATCTCGCTGAGGGTGAGGTCGAGGACGCCGGCGAAGACCCCCTGGCCGGCCAGCGTCTCCAGGGTGCGGCCACCGGTGCCGCTGACGTGGAAGACCAGCACCTCGTAGCCGAGTTCCGTGAGCCGCTCGCGCGCCGCGTCCACCCCGGCCGTGGTCACGCCCGCCATGCTCGCCGCGACGAGCGGGCGGCCGCCCGATCCCAGCCGGGGCGTCCGGCCCTCCGGGGAAGCCCGGTCGAAGGCCCGTGCCATCGCGGCGACGGCCTCCACGGCGTTCGCCAGGACCGGTGCGGAGATGCTGTTGATCCCCGCGATGTCCACCACGCTGTACATCATCGTGATGTCCGAGGAGCCCACGTACGGGCGGACGTCCCCGGACGCCATGGACGAAACCATCAGCTTCGGTACGCCCAGCGGCAGGGCGCGCATCGCCCGGGTGGCGATGGAAGTGCCGCCGCTCCCGCCGATGGCGAGCACCCCGTGCAGCCGGCCCTCGGCGTGCAGGCGTAACAGGGTCGCCTCCGCGCCCTTCGCCATGGTGGTCACGGCCGCGCCCCGGTCGGCGGCCGTGCGCAGCTCCGACAGCTCTGCTCCCGCCGCCCGGGCCACGGCGTCACGCGGCACATCGGCGGGCACCCGGGGTTCGCCCATGATTCCTGTGTCGACCAGTACCACTTCGACGCCGGCGCGCAGCAGCCTCTCCCGCAGCCAGCCGTACTCCACACCCTTGGTGTCCAAGGTTCCCACCAGCACGACGTTCGTCATGTGCGCAATGTCCATGCAGATAAGGGTGTTGGCAAGTGCAAGTGTGGGTCAAACCTTCAGGAGCTCCAACAGTCGTTTCAAGAAAGGGAGTTGGGAGGTCATCAGCATGTTTTCCGCCAGCGGTGGAGCAAACCAGGCCACCCGGTCCAGCTCCGGGAACTCCTGCATGTTCCCGGAGCGCGGCGGCCACTCCATGGTGAAGGTCCCGGGCACCATCAGGGCGGGGTCGAGATCCGCCTCCACCGCCCAGATGGTCACGAGCTTCCCGCTGGTCAGCCGTACCTCCCCCAGCGGCAGGTACTCGCCCTCCGGCGGGGGCAGCCCGATCTCCTCGGTGAACTCCCGGCGGGCCGCGTCCCGCGGCGTCTCCTCCGGCCCGTATTCACCCTTGGGGATGGCCCACCCCCCGGCTTCCCGCCCGGCCCAGAGCGGGCCGCCCATGTGGCCGAGCAGGACCTCGACACCGGACTCCGGGTCCGGGCCGGTCCACCGGAACAGGAGCAGTCCGGCACTGCGTTTGTGCGTCATGGGTACATCCATGCCCCGGATGGACCCGGGCCAGTGATCCGCGCATGCGTTCTGCGGCAAGCCGGCAAGCCGGCAAGCCGTAAGCCGGCAAGCCGGTCGGTCTTCCGCGGTCAGTGGTCGTGCGGGCCCTGCCGGTGGACCGGACCGTGTGCGTCCGCGCAGTGCGCGTCGGACGGGGACCCGCCCGCGCGGCCGACCGTGAGCAGGGTGTCCTGCGCGTGGTCCACCTGGAGGGTGGTGTGCGTGATCCCGTACTCCTTCTCGAGCAGCCGCTCCAGGTCCCGGCGTACGGCGTGGCAGTCGCCCGCCGGCTCCACCAGCACGTGCGCGGAGAGCGCCGCCTGGCCCGAGGTGATCGTCCAGATGTGCAGGTCGTGCACCTCGGTCACGGGCGGGTGCCCGACCAGCCGGTCGCCGACCGCGTCCGGGTCCACATGGGCGGGGGCGGCCTCCAGGAGTATCCGGCCGGACTCGCGGATCAGTCCGTAGCCCGCCTTGAGCATCAGCGCCACCACGACCAGCGTGGCGATCGCGTCGGCCTGCCGGAATCCGGTGGTCAGGACGATCAGACCGGCGACGGCGGTCCCGATGAAGGCGAAGAGGTCGTTCAGGATGTGCTGGTAGGCACCCTCGACGGCGAGCGAGGAACGGTTCGCCCGGGAGATGCACCAGGCCGCGGCCACATTGACGACGATGCCCGCGAGCGCCGTCACCAGGACCAGCCCGCCCTCCACCGGCGGCGGGTCCATCAGCCGCCGCACCGCCTCGTACGCCAGCCAGACGGCCAGCAGGAGCAGCGTCAGCCCGTTGGCCTGGGCGGAGAGTATCTCCGCCCGCTTGAGGCCGTACGTGAAGCCGCCGCGGGCGGGGCGCGCGGCCAGCCGCATGGCGATCAGGGCCAGGACGATCGAGACGGCGTCGGTCAGCATGTGGGCCGCGTCGGAGATCAGGGCCAGCGAGTTGGCCAGGACGCCGATGACCACCTCGATGGCCATGAACCCGCCGATCAGTGCGAGCGCGATCGCCAGCCAGCGCCGGTCGGCGTCCGCGGACACGCCGTGACTGTGCCCTCCGGGCCCGTGACCGTGCCCGCCGGCTCCGTGTCCGTGCCCGTGGTCGTCGTGCGCGTGGTCGTGCCCACTCATGGCGTCCCCCGTCTCGTCGCGGCACCCGTGTGTTCGGTTCCGTCGCGTGAAGTGAAGCGCACCTCGGCGAGATGGGCAAAGGCTGCAACGGGGACCGTTGTCATTACCCATAACAGGGCTCTGACCTGCGTCGATGTCCGACCGCTGCCGGACCTTCGGGATCGTGGGAAGATCTGGTCATGGTCCAGCGCCCCGGTGTGCCGACCGCGCCCCAGCTCCTCCTGGTGACCGACTGGGGCGCCACCGAGATGGATCCCGACCGGATCTATCACGTCGGTCGGGACCCCCTCTGCGAGATCTGTTTCGACGACGCCCGCGTCTCCTGGCACCACGCGATCCTGCGCCCCGACGGTGACCACTGGACGCTGGAGGACGAGGGCAGTACCAACGGCACGTGGGCCGACGGCCACCGCATCCACGAATGGAGCGTCGGCGTCGGCACCGAACTGCGCTTCGGCAGTGTCGACGACGGGCCGCGCGCCGCAGTCGTCGGCCCCGCGCCGCCCGCCCCGCCCTCGCCGCACGGCACCGGCCGGCCGTCCCAGGTCGCGAACATGCCGATGACCGGCACCTTCCGGCAGCCGACGACCGTACGCCCCCTGCCCGTCCGCACCGCCGTCCGCATCGGCCGCGCCCCCGACAGCGACCTCGTCATCGACGACCTCACCGTCTCCCGCCGCCATGCCGAGCTGCACGCCCTCGCCGACGGCTCGTACGAGATCGTCGACGTCGGCAGCCACAACGGCACCTACCTCAACGGCACCGCCGTGACCCGGGCCGTCCGCGTCACCGAGGGCGACATCGTCGGCATCGGCCACTCGAACTTCTGCCTCGTCGGCGACCAGCTCCAGGAGTTCGTGGACACCGGCGAGGTCTCCCTCGACGTCCAGAACCTCACCGTCGCCGTCGACCGAGGCCGCAAGACCCTCCTCGACCAGGTCTCCTTCCCGGTCGGGGCCAAATGCCTGCTCGCCGTCGTCGGGCCCAGCGGCGCCGGCAAGTCCACCCTGCTCGGCGCACTGACCGGCCTGCGCCCCGCCGACCAGGGCACCGTCCTCTACGACGGGCGCGACCTCTACCGCGACTACGCGGAACTGCGCAGCCGCATCGGGCTCGTCCCGCAGGACGACATCCTGCACCTCCAGCTCACCGTCCGGCGCGCCCTCACCTACGCCGCCGAACTGCGCTTCCCGCAGGACACCGCCAAGGCCGAACGCCAGGCCCGGGTCGACGAGGTGATCGGCGAACTCGGCCTCGAACAGCGTGCCGACCAGCCCATCCACAGCCTCTCCGGCGGCCAGCGCAAACGCGTCTCCGTCGCCCTTGAACTGCTCACCAAGCCGTCCCTGCTGTTCCTGGACGAGCCCACCTCCGGTCTCGACCCCGGCATGGACCGCTCGGTGATGCACATGCTGCGCAACCTCGCGGACGACGGCCGCACGGTCATCGTCGTCACCCACAGCGTGCTCAATCTGGAAGGCTGCGACCGCCTCCTGGTCCTCGCGCCCGGCGGGCGCATCGCGTACTACGGCCCTCCCGAGGAGGCCCTGGAATTCTTCGGTTTCGAGCAGTGGCCCGAGGCCTTCGAAGCCTTCGAGAACCAGCGCGACCGCGACTGGGCCGGCGAGTACCGGGCCTCGCCCCTGCACCGGCGCAACGTCGACGTCACCGCCGGCGGGATGCCGCTCGCGGGACAGGCCGAACGGGCCGCCGGCGGCCCGCCGCCGAAGCCGCCGCCCAAGGCCCAGAGCTGGGGTTCCCAGCTCTCCACCCTGATCCGCAGGTACGCCTCCGTACTCAGGTCCGACCGCACCTTCCTGGTCATCATGATCGCGCTGCCGTTCGTCATGGGCGCCATGACCCGCGCGCTGGCCGGGAACGAGCTCACGGCCGAAACGGCGCTCAACGCCCTGTTCATCCTGTGCGTGGGCGGAGTCCTGATCGGCGCCGCCAACGCGGTGCGCGAACTCGTCAAGGAACGCGTCATCTACCAGCGCGAGCGCTCCGTCGGCCTGTCCCGTTCGGCCTACCTGATGTCGAAGGTGGTGGTCCTCGGCTCGATCACCGTCGCCCAGGCCGTGGTCCTCACCCTGGTCGGCATCGGAGGCGTGAAGGCCAATGCGCCCGACGGCCGGGGCCTCTTCATGCCACCACTCCTGGAGATAACCCTCGCCGTCGCCCTGCTGTCCGTCACCGCGATGCTGCTCGGCCTGCTGATCTCCGCCCTGGTGGCCAAGGAGGAGGTCACCATGCCGCTGCTGGTCCTGCTCACGATCGTCCAGGTGGTCTTCTGCGGGTCCCTGCTGAAACTCACCGGCGTCCCGGTCATCGAACAGCTGGCGTGGTTCGTGCCGGCCCGGTGGGCCATGGGGGCGATGGCGGGCACCATCGACCTCGGCGCGATCGTGCCCGGCAAGATCACCCAGGACCCGCTGTTCGACCACGAAGCCCGCCTGTGGCTCCTCGAAATGGGCATGCTCGTCGTCCTGTCCGTGCTGTTCGGCGTGCTGGTCGCCCGGCTGCTGCGCCGCCACGAGCCGACCATCATGCGGAAGTAGGCTTCATGAGCAGCGCGATGGGCCCGGGAGGCGAGGTGGCGGATTTCCGGCCCACCCATGTGGTGCCCCAGGAGGGCCTGCCCGCCTGGGAGGGGCCCGACGTCAGCCGGCCGACCGTGCCCCTGGACCCGTTCCTGCCCGTTCAGCTGCTGTCCCGGCGGGGGGAGTGGGGGGAGGTCCTGTGCTCCAACGGCTGGTCCGCCTGGGTGGACGGGAGGCTGCTGGTCGCCATGCCGCATCCGCCGCCGACGGCCGGGGGACGGGCCCCGGTCCGCTCCGAGGACCCGAGACCGCTGCTCACGCGAGGCGCCGAGACCCTGGAACGCTACCGGCGGGCCGTGGACGAGCTCGCCTCGGGCCGGATCGACACCGACGCCTTCCGCCGCTCCGTACGCGGGCTGCGGGCCGGAGTGGTCATCGACGGGGAGTCGGCGTGGCTCTACGACGACAAGTCCGGCCGGTGGCTGTACGACGACGGGGAACGCCTGACGACCTACGCGGTCAACGCCGGACCGGGCGGCTCGCAGGGCCCGGGCCCCGGTCCCGGTCCCGGCGCCGTGCCCAGGTCGCAGCCACCGCCCGCGGACACGGATCCGGGCGGTGGGGCCGCCGCCGCCCGCAGGACCCCGACACCGACCGACGTGGTCGCGGTCCCGCGCGAAGGCGCCGGGGACCGGCC
The DNA here is from genome assembly GCF_053610205.1 of Streptomyces sp. NPDC054932. NCBI lineage: Bacteria > Bacillati > Actinomycetota > Actinomycetes > Kitasatosporales > Streptomycetaceae > Streptomyces > Streptomyces sp. NPDC054932. Next base: position 8,924 of record NZ_JBSGXU010000079.1, read on the forward strand.
GGACCCGGCGGTGCCCCATGACCCGACGCGGATCGTCGACACCAGCGATCCCGGAGGCGGCTGATGGGCGACGCCGATCTGCGCGGGACGCAGATCGCCGGGTACCTGGTGGAGAGCGAGCTCGGGCGCGGGGGGATGTCCGTCGTCTACCGGGCCCGGGACCTGAGCCTCGGCCGCAGCGTGGCACTGAAACTGCTGGCCCCCGAGCTGGCCCGCAACGACACCTTCAGGAAGCGGTTCGCCCACGAGTCGAAGGTGGCCGCGGCCATCGAGCACCCGCACATCGTGCCCGTCTTCGAGGCGGGCGAGGCGGACGGCCTGCTCTACATCGCCATGCGCCTCGTCGAGGGGCCGGACCTGCGGGTGATGCTGGACCGGACGGGCCCGCTGACGGTGGAGACCGCCGCGCGGATCGCGGGTCAGGTGGCGTCGGCGCTGGACGCGGCCCACGCCCACGACCTGGTCCACCGGGACGTGAAACCGGGCAACATCCTGATCGGCGCGGGCACGGACCGGGACCATCCGGAACACGCCTACCTCACGGACTTCGGGCTGACGAAGAAGTCGCTGTCGCTGACCGGGTTCACGACCGACGGGCAGTTCGTCGGGACCGTGGCCTACGTGGCGCCGGAACAGATCTCCGGGAAGCCGGTGGACGGCCGGTGTGACGTCTACGGCCTGGGGTGCGTCGTCTACGAGGCCCTCGCCGGGGAACCGCCGTTCCAGCGGGACGAGGACATCGCCCTGCTGTGGGCCCACCAGTACGATGCGCCGCCGCCGCTGGCCTCGCGGCGGCCCGGACTGACGGAGGCCGTCGACGAGGTCCTGGCGAAGGCGCTGGCCAAGTCGCCGGACGACCGGTGGAGCAGCTGCCTGGAGTTCACCGGCGCCCTGCGGCGGGCGGGCGCGGACTCCGCTCCGCCGACGGCGGGGCCCGCGGGCGGGCCTCCGGAGGTGGCGGGCACGGCCGGGCCGGACGCGCTGCCCCCGCCGCCACCCGTGCCGCGGTGGGCGCTGCCGGTGTTCAGGGGAACGGCCTGAGCCGCGTCGGCCGCCGGCCGGGGCCTCCCGGCTCTTCCCAGGCGTCGCGGGCCGGGCGGGACTCTGCGGACACCCCCCAGGAGCGGACACCCCCCTAGGACCCGGGGGCCGGTCGGGTGGCCGCGGCCGGTTCGTCGACACGGCCGCGGCGGTGCAGCGGACGGGCCAGGAGGGCGCCCAGGAATCCCGCCACGGCGCCCCACAGGAGACCGAGCCCGACGTTGCGCCACAGCGCGGGCTGCAGCTCGACCTGGGCATCGAGGCCGTCCACGTCACCGAGCCCCAGCAGGGAGAGGCCGAACTCCGCCTGAATCCGGCCCAGCAGGCAGACCGTCAGGGTCGCGAGGGCCAGGGCCACGCCGAGGTGGAGCGCGTGCTGCCAGGGCCGGACGTGGGCGGGGGAGCGTACGGCCGCCAGTACGCCCGTGCCGAGCAGCAGGACGGCGGCCACCGCCACCAGCCACCACGCCCGGGAGTCCTGCTCGGCGAGCGAGGACACGTCGACCCCGGACAGGTCGGAGCCCCGCAGCACCTGGTCGAGCAGTTGCGGCATGGGCAGCCCGAAGGGTCCCTCGACCTTGCCGTCCCAGGCGCCGCCGAAGCCCAGGGTGAGCGCGAGCCAGACGAGATTCGGCAGCCCGAGCAGGATCACGGCGAACGTCCGGTCGGCATGGCCCTGGGTGAGGGCCACGACCACGCCGACCCCGATCCCGAGGACGACGTAGGCGAGGAGCAGCAGCATCGTGGCGAAGGCGGCCGGGCGCAGCGCCGAGTGGAAGCGGACCAGCCGGGCCGGGAGCGGGGCGCGCCGCGAGACCAGCAGGGCGATCAGCAACAGGCCCAGGATCCACAGCAGTCCGTAGAGGAGGGTGGCGGGGAGGTCGGCCTCGAAGCCCACCGTGGGCTCGGAATCGAGGATTTCGGTGATCGTCCCGATGGGGGAGTCGCCGGTGGAGACGCCGAAGGTCGCGCGGGCGAGGAAGGCGACGCCGGTCAGTGCGAGGAGCCACAGCAGGACCAACGGGACCGCCCGGCCGAGGAGTTCGCGCGGCCGGGCCACCGCCCGGTTGTGCAGGGGGCGCAGGAAGAGGTAGCCGGTCGTGAGGGCGCCGGCCAGGGTCACCGAGAGGGGGACCACCGACAGGCTCGCCTCCGCCCCCGCGAGGAGTCCGGCGCCGCCCGACACGTCGAGCGAACCGCCGGCCGCCATCACCACGACCGCGGCGACCACATGAGGGAACGCGCCGTTCGGCAGGTCGCCCGCACCCGCGCACACCAGCCCGGCAGCGGCGACCGCGGCCATCACCACGAAGCCCGCGACGACGGCGACGAGGGCGGCACGCCATGCCCTCGCGGAGCCCCCCGACGATGACGATCCCGGCGTCTGACTCACCCTGCCACCGTGACATCCCCGGCTTGCGGGCACCACCCGGACGGCGCACACAATGGTCCCCAGGGAACTCACTCCTCCTGGGAAGAAGAGCCCGTGACCACACAACCATCCGGCCGACCGCCGTCTTCAGAACGCCCCACCGGTCCGCCTTCCGGCCCGCTCTCGGGCGGACAGCAGGGGCCCCCGCCACCACCGCCGCCGGCCCCGCCGGGTGGGCCCGGAGGCCAGGGCCAGGGCCCGGCCAAGGGCCCTTGGTGGCGCTCCGTACCAAAGCTCGTCACCGCGCTCGTCGCGGTGGCGGCGGTCGTCTCCCTGGTCGTCGTTCTCACCCGGCCCAGCGGGACCTCCAGCAACGCCGGTGGAGAGGTGTTCCTCCAGCCCGTCGCCGCCTCCGGCCCCGACCCCTTCACCGAGTCCACGGCGGTGAAGGAGGACACACCGCCGCCGGAGCCGACGGTGCAGCCCTCCAAGAGCGGCGACACCCCGACCACGAGTCCGACCGGACCGATCAACACCAAGAGCGTCAGCGGTTCCTCGCCGGGCGTCTACGGCGGCACCAGGAACGTCGTCAGCTGTGACGTCGAGAAACTGGTCGGATCGCTGACCGCGGACCCCGCCAAGAACGCGGCCTTCGCCTCGGCGCTCGGCCTCCAGCCCGCAGCCGTACCGGGCTACCTCCGCTCCCTCACCCCGGTGCAGCTGCGCTTCGACACCCGGGTGACGAACCACAGCTTCAAGAACGGCCAGGCCGTCCCCTACCAGGCCGTGCTCCAGGCAGGAACGGCCGTACTGGTGGACGACCGTGGCGTGCCGCGGGTGCGCTGCGCCTGTGGCAACCCGCTCGGTCCGCCGGTGCCGCTCAAGGCCGCGCCGAAGCGCTTCGGGCAGACGTGGCCCTCCTACCAGCCGTCGCGGGTGGTGGCCGTCGCACCGTCGACGACCGTCGTGAACAAGATCGTGATCTACGACCACCGCGACAACCGCTGGTACGAGCGCCCCAAGGGCGGCAACGAGCAGGGCAAGCCCCGGCCCCCCGACAAGCCGATCCCGCCGCCGGTGTTCCCGACACCGCGGCCGATCACCCCGAGTCCGGTGCTCACACCGACCCCGTCCGTGACCGGCCCGACCCCGACAGGCCCGACCCCGACAGGCCCGACCCCGACCGGCCCGACGCCGACAGGTCCGACCCCGACAGGCCCGACACCGACCCCGTCCGTGACGAGCCCGAAGCCGACCCCGTCGGTGACGACTCCCACTCCGTCCGTCACCAGTCCGAAGCCGACGACCCCGACCCCGACTCCGACCGAGCCGTCGAAGCCGCCGTCCGAGACGCCTTCCGAGCCGCCGTCGAAGCCGCCGTCCGAGACGCCTTCGGAAACGCCTTCCGAGCCGCCGTCGAAGCCGCCGTCCGAGACACCCGCGGAAACGCCGTCGAAGCCGCCGTCCGAGACGCCCGCGGAGACACCGTCAAAACCACCCTCTGAGACTCCCGCGGAGTCACCGACACCGGAGTCCGTGGCGCCGACTCCCGCCTCTCCGGAGGCGCCCCCGCCGAGCACGCCGGCCGCCCCTGAGCCGCAGACCACGCCGGCTGCTCCCGAGCCGCAGACCACTCCGGCCGCTCCCGAGCCGCAGTCCCCTCCGCCGCCGGTGGCGCCGGAGCCGGAACCGGCCCAGACGGCCCCCGCTCCCGAGCCCCCCGCTCCCGAGCCGCCCCCCGCCCCCGAGCCTGAGCCGGAGCCCGAGGGCCCCGCCCAGGAGAGCTAGCAGACACGCTCCCCGTCCATGACCGCGTCTCCTCCCCATCGGGGGAGGAGACGCGGTCGCGCGGCGCCGCGGCGGCCGGCCGGGGATCAGGCGCGGCCGCGCCGGGTCAGCGCGTCGCCCGCCGCGCCCACCGCGAAGCCGAGGGCGATCATGACGACGTAGCTGTAGACCTCGAAGCCGTCGGGGGCGAGGAAGCGGACGAATCCCATGAAGTGGATCCAGCCGAGCCACTCGTGCAGCAGGCCGCTGGCGCCGCCGACGACGAGGACGAAGCAGAGCACGCCCGTCAGGGTGGCCAGCGGGGACTTCGGGGGTTTCGGAGTGGAGGAGGTCATGCTCCGACGCTAGGCGCCGGGCACCGGACCGGGCATCGGCCTTAGGGCGGCCCGCGGTCGTACTTAAGTATCCGGTGCGGGGCGCGGACGCCCGCTCGCGCGCGGGCCCGCGTAGATTTCCGGGACATGCGCCGCATCCACCGCACCCGCCGGGACTGGGCCGCCGACCTGGGTCTGTTCCTCTTCGCCGCGTGCTTCGCCGCCGTCAGCTCACAGTCCATCCCGGTCGACGAGAGCCTCGGACCGGGCTGGCGGGCCGCCGACCAGGTGGCCGGCGGGCTGGGCTGCGCGGCCGTCTTCCTGCGACGGCGCCGGCCGGTCCAGCTGGCCGTGGTGCTGCTCGTGGCCGGCGGCGTGGCGCACTATCTGACCGGGCCGGCGATGGTGGCGGTCTTCACCGTGGCCGCGACCCGGCCGTGGAAGGCCACCGCGTGGGTGGCGGCGCTGGTCTTCGGCCCCCTGCCCTTCTTCCTGTGGCAACTGCCGGACATGTCCGAGGAACGGGCGGGCTCGGCGGTGACGTACTTCGCCCTGATCGCCGGAGCCATCGGCTGGGGATTGTTCCGGCGCTCCCGGCAGCAGCTGATCGCCTCACTGCGCGAGCGCGCCGAGCTGGCCGAGGCGGACGCGCAGTCGCGGGCCGAGCGGGCCCGGCTGGAGGCCAGGGAGGAGATCGCCCGCGAGATGCACGACGTACTCGGCCACCGGCTGTCGCTGCTGAGCGTGCACGCGGGCGCCCTGGAGTTCAATCCCGGAGCCCCGCGGGCCGAGGTCGAGCGTGCCGCCGGGGTCATCCGGGAGAGCGCCCACCTGGCCCTGCACGACCTGCGCGAGGTCATCGGCGTCCTGCGGGCGGGACCGGGGGACGGACCCGCGGACGGCGAGCGCCCGCAGCCGGACCTGGCGGACCTCACCCGCCTGGTGGCGGAGGCGAGGGCCGCGGGCGGACGGATCGAGCTGGCCGGACCGCCCGCGGGGGCCGCGCCGCCGCCTTTGGTGGGGCGTACGGCGTACCGGATCGTGCAGGAGGCGCTGACCAACGTACGCAAGCACGCGCCCGGCGCGCCCGTCGACGTGCGGTTGACCGGCGGGCCGGGGGACGGGCTGACGGTGGAGGTCCGCAACACCCGGCCGCCCGGGCCCGATCCGGCCCGGGTCACGGTCCCCGCAACGGCCGGGGGCGGCGGGCAGGGACTGGTCGGCCTGGCCGAACGCGCCCGGCTGGCGGGCGGGGAACTGACGGCCCTCCCCGCCGACGGCGGCTTCCGGGTGCACGCGTGGCTACCCTGGCAGGGCTGATCGGGTGACGAGGGAAGAGGCGCAGGTGATCCGCGTACTGCTGGTCGACGACGACGCGATCGTCCGGTCCGGGCTGCGCCTGATGCTGGGCGGCGCCCCGGACATCGAGCTGGTCGCGGAGGCAGTGGACGGTGCGGAGGTGCCCGGCCTGGTCGCCGCGCACGGCCCCGACCTGGTGCTGATGGACATCCGGATGCCCGGCGTCGACGGGCTGGCCGCCACCGAGCGGCTGCGCGCGCGGCCGGGAGCACCGGAAGTGCTGGTCCTGACCACCTTCCACACCGACGCGCACGTCCTTCGGGCGCTGCGGGCCGGAGCGGCCGGTTTCCTCCTCAAGGACACCCCGCCGCAGGAGATCGTGACGGCCATCCGGACGGTGGCCGCAGGGGACCCCGTACTGTCCCCGGCCGTCACCCGCAGGCTGATCGACCAGGTGGCGGGCGACTTCGGCCAGGGCGCCCGGGCGAACGGTGCCCGCGACCGGCTGGCGCTGCTGGCCGGACGCGAGCGGGACGTGGCCCTGGCCGTCGGGCGGGGCCTGTCCAACGCGGAGATCGCGCGGGAGCTGCACCTGGCGCTGCCCACGGTGAAGACCCACGTCTCGCGGATCCTGACCCGGCTCGACCTCAACAACCGGGTCCAGATCGCCCTCCTGGTCCATGACGCGGGCCTGCCGGCCGACGGTCAGGGGTGAACCTCACGTCGAGAAGTGCTGCGACGGCCGGTGCCCACAGTTGCGGACGGGGGCTCCCGTGCCGAAATCAGGCCCGGTGAAGTCGGTGAAGTCCGCCCGGCAGGCTCCGCCGTCCCCCTCGTAGTTGCGGCAGCCGCACCGATGGTTCGCCGGGGGAGGCGCCAGCTTCGCGCCGCACGGGTTCCCGAAGAAACCGGGTTCGGGCACCGGTTCCACCCCCGACCGCATCAGCATGCCCTCCGCCTCCTTCCGGGAGCGGATGACCAGGTAGGCGGCTTGCTCCAGGGTTTCCGACTGCTCTTCGGTCAGATCGTCCGGGTCGGGAAAGGCAGGCACGCGCTCCACTCTCCTTGGCGTCGTCGACCGGTCGCGGCGGATGTGCCCGTCGTACCAGAAGCCCCCGGGGCACAGGGCCGGGCACGCGCGGTCCCCGCCGCATGCCGGTCCCGACTTCCGCCGGTCGGACCACCCGAGGCCGCTCCCCTGTCGCGCCGGGCCCGGGACGCGGGGGTCCGGCCGTCCCACGGGGACACCGGCGGGCGAGAGTGAGACCCTGGCTGCATGGCCCGTAGGGCAAAGAACCCCGACGTCGGCTGGCCCGCGAGACCGGACACGAGCCTCGCGCTCAACCACATGGGCACATTCGACTGGGACCTCGACAGCGGGCGGATGCACCTCGATCCCACCGCGCTCGAGGTGCTCGGCCTGCGCCCGGACGATTTCGACGGGACCCCCGACGGGCTCCGGCGGTGCTTCGCACCCGGTGAGGAGGCCCGGCTCGACACCCGGGTCGCGCAGGCGATCAAGGACGGCCGGAGCCACTACGGGGCCTACGTCCGCAGCCGCCGGCGCGACGGCGAGTCGCCCTGGATCCATATCCAGGGGCACATCCTGCGGGACCCGGCCGGGCGCCCGTACCGCGTGATCGGCATCCTCCGCGACGCCACCCACGACCCCGGCGAGCCCGGCGCCGCCGGGGAGCAGACGGAGGGGCGCCGCCGGATGACCAACGTCGTCGAGCGGACCACCGCCATCCTCGCCCACGCCCGCACCGTCAACGACGTGACCGACATCCTCAAGGACCCCCGGGCGCTCGGGCACCTCGGCGCCGTCAGCGTGATGCTGGGCGTCGTCGACGGCGGCCGCATCCACCTGGTCGCGGAGGGACAGCTCGGCTCGTACGTGCCCGAGATCGAGTACACGCGGATCGACGCGCAGTTCCCGATGAGCGAGGCCGTGCGCACCATGCAGTCGGTCTTCCTCGTCTCGCGGGAGGAATTCCAGCAGCGCTACCCGCTGCTGTGGCCGTACATCGAGCCGCTGTCCGTCCGCAGTGGCGTCTACCTGCCGCTGATCGCCCAGGGGCGGCCCATCGGGGCCCTCGGGCTGCTCTACACGCGGGACGGCGATTTCACCGCCGAGGAGCGGAACCTGCTGATGGCGCTCGGCAGCGGCGTCGCACAGAGCCTCCAGCGCGCCATGCTCTTCGAGCAGGAGCACGACCTGGCCGAGGGACTCCAGCGGGCCATGCTGCCCCGCCGGATCCCGGAGGTGCCGGGCGCCCTGATCGCCGTACGGTACCGCTCCGCCCGGATGGGGCGGGACATCGGCGGCGACTGGTACGACGTGGTCCCGCTCGGCGAGGGCCGGGTCGGGGTGATGATCGGCGACGTCGAGGGGCACGACACGGACGCGGCCGCCGTCATGGGGCAGCTGCGCATCGTGATGCGCGCCTACGTCGTCGAGGGGCACACGCCCGGCACGGCGATGGCACGGGCCTCGGCCTTCCTGCGCGAACTGGAGACGGAACGGTTCGCCACCTGCACCTACGCCGAGGTCGACCTCACCACCGGGATGCTCCGGATGGTCCGCGCCGGGCATCTCGACCCGGTCGTGCGGCGCGGCGACGGAAGCGTGCACCGGGTCCAGGTGGCCGGCGGGCTACCGCTCGGCCTGCCACCCCGCGAGCCGTCCGGCACCGGCTCCGGCTATCCCGTCACCAGCCTCGAACTGCACCCCGGGGACACCCTGCTGCTGTGCACCGACGGCCTGATCGAACGCCCCGGCTCGGACGCGGACACCGGCATGCGGGAGCTCATGGCGGCGGTCCACAGCGGCCCGATCGACGTGGAGGAACTGGCCGACGTCCTGTGCGACCTGGTCGGGGACTCGGGCAGCGGGGACGACATGGCCCTGCTCGTCCTGCGCCGCCGCGGCACCCCCACCGCACGCGGCGGCGGTCCGCTGCACCAGCGGCTGGAACCGGGCGACGCGAAGGCCCCGGCGCTGGCCCGGCACCTGATCCGGGCGGCCGTGGCCGCCTGGGGCGCACGGCACCGGGCCGACGAGATCGAACTGGCGGCGGACGAGCTGATGACCAACGCCCTGGTCCACACGGAGGGCGGCGGCCACGTCAGCATGCGGCTCACGGCGCAGGGGCGGATCCGGATCGAGGTCGAGGACACCAGCAGCGCCCTGCCGCGGCGGCGCGAGGCGGGTGACTGGGCGGTCTCGGGGCGCGGCCTGATGCTGGTGGATCGGCTCGCGGACGAGTGGGGCGTGGAGCCCCGGGGCGGCGGGAAATGCGTGTGGTGCGAGTTCGCCCTGGCCGCCCCGGAGGACGCCGGCTGAGGACCGCCGACTGTCACCGTCGGCCGAGGCGCCGGGCGCCCGGAGCCCGGTTCCGGGCCGCGGAATCAGACCCGCGGAATCAGACCGGCGGAATCAGAGACGTACCAGTGTGACCTCGGTGGCCTTCACGCTCGTCCACACCGCGACGCCCTCCACGATGCCCAGTTCGGCCGCCGCCTCGGGGGTGATCTCGGCGACCAGATCGGGCACCTCCACCGAGGAGATCAGCACGCGCAGCCGGCTGCCGACCGCGGTGACCTCCCGTACGGTGCCCGGCCAGACGTTGCGGGGGCTGCCGCCCGGGCGGTCCCGGTGCACCGACACCGCCTCGGGCGCGATGATCGCCAGCGCCTTCGCCCCCTCGGGCAGTGCCTCGGCGACCACCAGCCGACCGCCCGCCGCGAGGGTGAGGCCGGCGGCCGACGCGGTGCCCGGCCACGCGTTGCGCCCCAGCATGCGGGCCACCCACGGGGAGCGCGGGTGCCGGGTCACCTCGGCGGGCGGCGCGTCCTGCAGGGCCCGGCCGTCCGCCAGTACGAGGACCCGGTCGGCCAGCGACACCGCCTCGACGGGATCGTGGGTGACGACGAGGCAGACCCCGCCGAAGCCGGCCAGATGCGTGCGCAGGGTGTGCCGCACCCGGGCCCGGGTGGTCTGGTCGAGGGCGGCCAGCGGCTCGTCCAGCAGGAGGAGCCGGGGCCGGGCGGCCAGCGCCCGGGCGAGGGCGACCCGCTGGGCCTGGCCGCCGGAGAGCTGGGCGGGCCGGCGGTCGGCGAGGTGCCCGACACCGAGCCGGTTCAGCCAGGCGTGGGCCTCCCGGCGGGCCTCGGCGCGCGGCACCCGGCGGGCGCGCAGCCCGTACGCCGTGTTGGCCAGGGCGGTCAGATGCGGGAACAGCGCCCCGTCCTGCGGCACCCAGGCCACCTGCCGCTGGTGCGGGGGCAGGGCGGTGACGTCGGTGTCGCCGAGCCGCAGCTCGGCGTGGGCGCGCGGAGTGAGGCCGAGCAGGGCGCGCAGCAGCGTGGTCTTGCCGACGCCGTTCTCGCCGACGACGGCGATGGTGGTGCCGGGTTCGGCGTCGAGGGTCAGCCGGTTGAAGCCGGTGACCTCGGCGTGCAGGGGCCAGCGGCCGCCGTCGTGCGGCAGCACGGCGCTGCCGGCGCCGGCGGTGTCATCGGCGGCGGGCTCCGGGACCGGCGTCGTCGCCGCCGTGGCTTCGCGGGCCACCGGGGTGCCCGTCCATCGCCCGCGCAGGGCGATCAGTACGCCCATGGCGATCGCGAGGAGCAGCAGGGAGACGGAGGTCGCGGCCTCGGGCCGGTCCTGCAGCAGCAGGTACACCTGGAGCGGCAGGGTCTGGGTGGTGCCGGGCAGGTTCCCGGCGAAGGTGATGGTCGCGCCGAACTCGCCCAGCGCGCGGGCCCAGGTCAGCGCCGCACCGGCGATCAGGCCGGGAGCCACCATGGGCAGGGTCACGGTGAAGAACACCCGCACCGGCGAGGCGCCGAGCGAGGCGGCGGTCTCCTCGTAGCTCTGCCTGAGACCGCCGAGGGCGCCTTCGAGGCTGATCACCAGGAACGGCATGGCGACGAACGTGGCCGCGACGACGGCGCCCGACGTGTGGAACGGCAGGGTGATGCCGAAGGTGCCCTCCAGCCAGGGCCCGAGCAGTCCGCGTCGGCCGAAACCGAGCAGGAGGGCCACACCGCCGACGGTCGGCGGCAGCACCATCGGGAGCAGTACGAGGGAGCGGACCAGGGCCTTGCCCTTGAACTCGACGCGGGCCAGCAGCCAGGCGAGCGGTACGCCGAGGAGCAGGGAGAGGACGAGGGCCCACAGGGAGACCAGGAGCGACAGCTGCAGGGCCTCGACCACACCGGGGCTGGTGAGGTGGGCGCCGAGCTCGCTCCACTGCGTGCGGACGAGGATGCCGACGAGCGGCAGCAGCAGGAACGCGACGGCGAGCAGCGCGGGGAGCGCGAGGGCCAGTGGGGGCCGGGTGCCGCTGCGGGTGCCGGTACGCGGGCCGGTACGCGGGCCGGTCTTGGTGCGGAGTCTGCTCATGAGGGTTCCTGGCTGGGGGTGTTGGCTGCGGGGAAGCGTATGCGGCCGGCGGCGGGTCCGGGGCGCCCGTGCGGGGAAACGCCGAGAGGGGCTGCCTGTCCCCCCGGTTCAGGCAGCCCCTCGGCGTCCGGCCGCGGCCGGTGGCGGCACTACGCCTTCTGGAAGCCCGCGTCCTGGAGGATCTTCTGCGCCTCGGGGGTGCTCAGCCAGGTCACGAAGGCGGCCGCTTCCTGGGCGTTCTTGGACTGCTTCAGCGTGGCGGCCGGGTAGGAGGCCACGGCGTTCTGGTCGTCCGGGATCTCGACGGTGACGACCTTGTCGCCGGACTTGGCGGAGTCGGTCTTGTAGACCAGGCCGGCGTCGGCCTCGCCCAGCTCGACCTTGCTCAGCACGGCACGGACGTTGGGCTCCTGGGAGACCGGCTTCACCTCGATCTTCTGGGCGTCGAGGATCTGCTTGCTGTAGCGGCCGACCGGGACCTCGGGGGCGGCGAGCACGACCTTGATCTTGGTGTCGGCGAGGTCCTTGAGCTCGTCGATCTTGAACGGGTTGGCCTTGCCGGCCGCGATGACCAGGCGGTTCTTGGCGATGATCGTGGCGTCACCGGTCTCGGCCTTGAGACCGTCCATGGTCTTGGTGTCGGCGGTGACCAGGGCGTCGGCCGGGGCACCCTGCTTGACCTGGGCCGCGAGCTCCTGCGAACCGGCGAAGGAGAAGGTGATCTTCGTGCCGGGGTGGGTCTTCTCGTACTCCGCACCCGCGGCCTTGAAGACGTCGGTGAGGGAGGAGGCGGCGAGGACCGTGAGGTTCACGGCCTTCGGCTCGGGGGTGGCGGCGGGCTTGTCCTCGCCGCTCTTGCCGCAGGCGGCCAGCGGCACGAGCAGGGCGGCGGTCAGTACGGCGGCGGCACTGCGGCGGATCGTGATCGGGGACATGAGCAGATGCTCCTCGGTCGGGTCGGCGGTCGGCCTGGTGCCGGAACCGCACGGTGGTGACCCGCGCCGGTGACGGGCGGAGCGGGTGGGGAGGGTAGGTGACGCTGAGCGGGTGGTGCGGGGCTCCGCGGGTGGCGGCGGGTGGCCGGGCGGGGTGGACGGGTGGGGTGGACGGGCAGTGCCGTCCGTCCGGATCAGGTGCGGTCGATGTGCACGCTGGTGGACTTCACGCGGGCGGTGGCCTGCATGCCGACCTCCAGCCCGAGCTCCTCGACGGCCTCACGGGTGAGCAGGGAGACCAGACGGTGCGGACCCGCCTGGATCTCGACCTGGGCGGCCACGTCGCCGAGCTTGACGGCCGTGACGATGCCGGGAAAGGCGTTGCGGGCCGAGGTGTACGGCTCGCCGTCCTCGGTGTGGGCGCCCTGGCCCACCTCGACGGAGAAGGCGGCCAGATCGCGTCCGTTGATCAGGCGTCGGCCGCCCTCGTCGCGATGGGTCACGACCCGGCCGGCGTCGGCCCAGCGGCGCGCGGTGTCCGGGCTGACGCCCAGCAGACGCGCCGCCTGTCCGATGGTGTAGGACTGCATGTGCGACAAGGTAGGGGTACGTGTGGCGCATTTGCAATTCTCTTGGGATGATCTCCATGGCAGATGCCATACCTCTTGGTGTATCTGCCAAAAGTCATTCCGCTCTGCCGTGTCCGGCTCGCTAGAGTCGGGGCATGGCTGATGAGGTATCGGGAACGGAAACGGGCACGGTGCGGGTCGATGCGTGGATCTGGTCCGTACGCCTGACCAAGACCCGCTCGATCGCGGCGACCGCCTGCCGGGCGGGCCACGTGAAGGTCAACGGCGAGCGCGCCAAGCCCGCGCAGCCGGTGCGTGCGGGGGACGAGGTGAGGCTCTTCCACGCCGGGCGCGAGCGGATCGTGGTCGTCAGGCGTCCCGTGTCCAAGCGGGTGGGGGCTCCCGTCGCCGCCGAGTGCCTGATCGACAAGAGCCCGCCGCCGCCGACTCCCGTGGAGGCAGCCGTGGTCGGCATCCGCGACCGCGGTGCGGGACGCCCGACGAAGCGTGAACGCCGCGAGATCGAATCCCTGCGCGGCCGCCCTTGAGGAGCTGGTCCGCGCCAGCACGCCCGCCCCGGGGGGTCCCGGTCCGGACGAGTCCGGGGCTCCGCTGCGCCTTGGGCTGCTCGCGGCCGTCTGGCGCAGCGCTCCGCCGGGCTCCCCGTGGGAGCTGCGCGGATCGCCCCGGGTGCGCACCCGGTTGACCTCGAGGGCCGACCGGGGCGCCTTCGTCGCCCACCTGTACGACGCGGACGCGCTGGGCGCGGCCCGGCCCGGTGTGCTCCGGCCGCACGAACGGCATGACCGGCTCGCGGCCGCGACCGTAACGGCCACCTCCGTCGACACGTCGCAACGCATCACAAGCCGCATCTCGCCGACGGCAGTCGGCCCCGGATCGTTCGAAGCCCGCCGCCCCCGGCAGCTGGAGCGCCCGGCAGACCACGTCGATGCCCTGAGGGCTGTCGTGCGGCCTGCTAATAGGACCGCGTGATGATCCCGCCGGTCTTTACGGAAGTCTGCGGCGGGCAGGCGATGAAAGAAGGGCGTCCGTCGTTCTTCCAGGCTTCCGAATGGACAATGATGAGACGCCTGTCCTCCCAGACCTCGCAAATGGCGGATGCCTTGTAGTGTCCGCCGTTGCTCTTACTGCATTGGGCCACCCAGCCGCCACCGATCGGAGACAGGTGGTTGGTGCACCCGCTCGGCCATCCCGTGGAGGCCGCAGTGGCCATGCCCTGGAGCCCGATGAATGCCATCGCCGTGCCGGCGAGCAGTGTCGTGTACAGCAGCTTCATTTTTCCTCCCCTGTTGGATCCCGACGGTTCCATATCCAAAAGGGGCGGGCAAGCGTGATGGTTCTATTCTGAGGTTCGCTTGAGCATTACACCGCCGAAGGTGGCATCGAGAGAATTGAAGGACTTAATTCCGGCAGGGTTGGCTGAATGATTGGCCGAATTTCCCGGGGGGTGAAAGCCGGTCGCGCGGTGGCTGAATTTGTGCGGCCGCGGCCGCGGACCGGCTGTGTGCCTCCGTGTCCGGGCTCAGGTCTTGCGGTACGTGTACGCCTCCGCGGCGGCCGACTCGACCGCAGGCAGGAGGGCTCCTGTGGAGGCGGTCACCACCGCCGCCACCGCACCCTCGACGAACGGCGCGTCCACCAGCCGGGAGCCCGGAGGCAGTTCGTCCTCCATCAGCAGGGCCTTGACCGTCAGTACCGAGCTCCCCAGGTCGGCCAGCAGGGCCACCCCGGCGCCCCGGTCCACCTCCCGGGCGGCCGCGACGATGCGCTCCACGCTCGTGCCGAGCCCGCCGAGAGCCGTACCACCCGCTGCCGCCACCGGGGCCACGGGGCCGCCCGCCGCCAGCTCGCGCGCCAGTTCCGCCACGGCCTCCGCGACCCGCGCGCTGTGCGACACCAGCACGATGCCGACCAGGGCCGGGCCGGATCCGGGATCCGGGTGTCCGCCGGTCACCGGCCGTCCTCCGGTTCCGCCGCGTCCGCCAGCGCCCCCAGCAGCAGCGCCGACGAGGTCGCCCCGGGATCCTGGTGGCCGATGCTCCGCTCGCCCAGATAGCTGGCCCGCCCCTTGCGCGCCTGCATCGGCACCGTCGCCAGCGCCCCGCTCTCCGCCGCGATCCCGGCCGCCCGGTACGACGTACTCAGCGCGGCCACCCCCGGCACCAGCGCGTCGAGCATCGTCTTGTCGCCCGGAGCCGCCCCGCCCAGCTGCGCCACCGCACCCACCCCCTCGGACAGCGCCTCGCGCAGCTCCTCGTCGGAGACCTCGGCCGCCTCCCCGAGCGCCTTGCCCGTGCGCCGCAGCAGCGTCCCGTACAGCGGTCCCGAGGCTCCGCCGACGGTCGAGATCAGCGTCCGGCCTGCGAGCTGGAGCACCGCGCCCGGCGCCGCCGCCACCGGCTCCGCCTCCAGGGCGGTGCGCACGGCAGTGAAGCCGCGCAGCAGATTGCTCCCGTGATCGGCGTCCCCGATGGGGGAGTCGAGCTCCGTCAGCCGGTCGGCCTCCCGCTCCACCGCGGCCGCGGCGGCCGCCATCCAGCGCCGGAAGAAGTCTGCGTCACGCACCGGATCTCCTCGCCTCGCACCCGTCTGGCCGGTCCCACCGACACCATACGTTCAGCGGCCCCAGCGCAGCGCCGCGGTCTGGACGGGCGCGTCCCACAACCGCAGCAGTTCCTCGTCGGCCCGGCACAGCGTCACCGAACACCCCGCCATGTCCAGCGACGTGACGTAGTTTCCGACGAGCGCCCGCGCCACCGGCACGCCCCGCTCGGCCAGCACCCGCGCCACCTCCGCGTGGAACCCGTACAGCTCCAGGAGCGGGGTCGCTCCCATCCCGTTGACCAGCGCCAGCACCGGCCCGTCGGCGGGGCCGATCTGTGCCAGCTCCTCCAGCACGGCGCCCACCGCGACCTCCGCGATCTCCCTCGCCGACATCATCGGACGCCGCTCCCGGCCCGGTTCGCCGTGGATGCCGATGCCCAACTCCAGCTCGCCGTCCGGGAGGTCGAAGGTCGGGCTGCCCTTCGCGGGAGTGGTGCAGGCGCTCAGCGCCACCCCGAAGCTCCGAGAGGAACCGTCGACCCGCCGGGCGAGCGCGGCGACCCGCTCCAGCGGCGCCCCCTCCTCCGCGGCCGCCCCGGCGATCTTCTCGACGAACAGGGTGGCCCCGGTGCCGCGCCGCCCGGCGGTGTACAGGCTGTCGGTCACCGCGACGTCGTCGTCGACCAGGACGCGCTCGATCCGCAGGCCGTCCTCCTCGGCGAGCTCGGCGGCCATCTCGAAGTTCAGCACGTCCCCGGTGTAGTTCTTGACGACGAACAGCACCCCCTGGCCGGAGTCCACGGCCGCTGCCGCCCGCAGCATCTGGTCGGGTACCGGCGAGGTGAACACCTCACCCGGACACGCGGCCGACAGCATCCCGTACCCCACGAACCCGGCATGCAGCGGCTCGTGCCCGGACCCGCCCCCGGACACCACCCCGACCCGCCCGCCGGCCCGCGCGTCCCGCCGTACGACGACCCGCCGCTCCACGTCGACGTCCAGCTCGGGATGGGCTGCCGCCATCCCCCGCAGGGCATCGGCGACCACGGTCTGCGGACTGTTGATCAGCATCCTCATGCCACTCCATCCGGTCGTACGGCGGGTGTTCGGCTCGGGCTGGGCCACCGACGGGGCCGCGCGGTGGTCCGTCCGTCGTTACGATACGAGGCCGGGCGACTCACGTGGAGGAAGCCGTGACGGGAACGCGACCGGGACCGGCCGGTGCCGGGGGCGGCTCGGCGGCGGAGCTGACGGCGCTGATCCTGGGCCGGGTGAGCGGGGCTTCGGAGGAAAGGCCGGCCGGCGTGCTCGACCCCGAGGCCCTGGACCTCGGACAACGCCTCTGGGCGGAGGTGGGCGGCGGGCACCGGGACGTGCCCGCGGAGGCCGTGGCGGCGCTCGGGGTCCTGCACTGGCTGCGCTACCTGTACCTGCCGCACGACAGCGACACCAACGACCTCGAGACGGCCCTGCACTTCTTCGGCAAGATCGCTGCGGTCGCTCCCGAGGCCCTGCCGGCGAGGGTCCGTTCCCTCCTCGAAGCCACCGAGGCCATGGCGAACAGCCCGGCGGACCTGATGCGCCGGGCGACGGAGTTCCTCGAACGGGCCAAGGAGAGCGACGACTTCGCCCCGGCCGAGACCGCGGTCGACATCATCCGGCGGGCCCGGACCTGGGTGCCGCGCGGACACCCAGCCCGGCCGGCGGTCCAGGAGCACCTGGCGATCGCGCTGTACTACCGGTACGAACGCACCGGCCGCGCGGCGGACATCCAGGCCGCCGTCGATGCGGCGCGCGACTCGGTCGCGGGCGGCGGCGAGGCGGGCGGCGACCTCCGTTCGGCGCGTTCTCACCTCGGCGTGGCCCTCGACGCGCGCTACCAGCACACCGGGGACCTCGCGGATCTCCACGAGTCGATGGAACTGGGGCGTGCGGTCGTCGCCGCATGCCAGGAGAACGATCCGTCGCTGCCCATGTTCCTGTCGAACCTGTGCGGCAGGGCCTGTGTCCTGTACCGGGTCACGGGCCGGCCCGCACTCCTCGACGAGGCGATCGACGCGGGGCGTCGCGCGGCGGCCGGAACGGCAGGCCCGGGGCCGTCGCGCTCGCTCTCGGCGCTGGGCAACCTGGCGGCCGCGCTCCGCGCCCGGTTCACCCTCTTCCACCGGACGGCGGACCTCGACGAGGCGGTGGCGACGACCGGCCGTGCCGTACTCGCCTGCCCGCCGGGTCACCCCGACCGCCGCACCCATCTCGCGAACCACGTGGACCTGTTGTCCCTGCGGTCCGGCCCGGGCGACCTGGACGAGGCGATCACCACGGGCCGGCTGCTGCTGGACCTCGTCCCCGCGGGCCACCCGGGCCGGCCGCAGGCCGCGGCCAACGTCGGCCTCGCGCTGCGCGCGAGGTACACGCGGGACCGGGACCGGCGCGATCTGGACGAGGGCGTGGCGCTCGAACACGCGGCGTACGAAGCCGTCGACCGCGGTCACCCCCGGTGGGCGGGACTCTGCGCCAACCGGGCGATGGGAGCCCTCGAGCAGTTCAGGGCGGGCGGGGAGAACGCCGCTCTGGACGAGGCGTTCTCCTTCGCCCGGGCGGCTCTGGAGGCCACCCACCGGGGCGATCCGTCCCGTGCCTGGCGTACGCAGATCCTGGCACTGCTGCTGGAGACCCGGGCCTCCGGCACGGGCAGCGCCGCCGATTCCGCTGCCGATGCCGCCGAAGCGCTCCGGCTGTGGGACGAGGCCAGCCGGGTCGTCGTCGCCCCGGTACGGACCCGGGTCCAGTCCGCGGTGCGCGGCGGAGAGTGGGCCGTGGGGGCGGGTTCGGACATGGACGGCGCGCTCGGCTGCTACACCCGGGCGGTCCAGTTGCTGGACCGGTTGGCCTGGCGCGGTCTGGAGCGCGGGGACCGCGAGACCGCCTTGACCGAGTGGCCGAACCTGACACCGGACGCGGTGGCGACGGCTCTCGCACACGGCAGCGCGGAGACCGCGATCCGGCTCGCCGAACAGGGCCGCGCCGTTCTGTGGTCGCAGCTGCTCGACGGACGCGCGGAACTCGCCGCACTGCGGGAGCACGATCCGTGGCTGGCCGACCGGCTCGCCCGGATCAGCGCGGAGCTGGGCTGAGCCGAGCCGACGCCATGTGGAGCGGGCCGGTCAGCCGGTCACTCGGGTTCCTCCGTCAGCAGCAGGGTCCAGTAGGCGCCGCATCCGACGCGCCCCTCGGGGCGTCCGGGATGCGCGTCCCCGCACGTGCACAGCATCGGTTCGAGGCGGTCTCCGGGCCGGGGCGCGGCCCGCAGGCGCCGGACGACATCGGGGAAGGGACGCAGGCGCATGCCCTGGAGCACGTCGCTCGCCACGGTGGCCTCCAGGGCCGCCCCGCATCTCGGGCAGCTGCCGCGCAGCACCGTCATGCCCTGTCCGTCCTCCTCCAGGGTGAAGAGCGCGGCCGCGAGCGCCGCGTACTCGGGGGTGGTGACCTCCTGGTAGGGCAACTCGACGGATTCCAGGCCGGACGGCGGTTCCGAGCCGGACGGCGGTTCCGGATCCGGTTCCGGCTCGGCCGCGGGTTCCTGGCCGGGTGGGGGCGGGCTGCCCATGGGGCTCCTTGGAGAGAGTGGCGGGTCGAAGGAGGAGGGGAGGGGAGGGGAGGAAGCGGCCTCTCGCGGCTACGGCCCGATGTGTGCGAAGGGCATCCAGGTACTGGGCCGGTCCGGCTCGGCGTCGCGCAGTCTCCGGGTCGCGGTGTGCAGCGCGTGCGCGGAGCGGTCCGGGGAGAAGCGCCCGCCCTCCGTGAGCTCCCCGTAGACCGCGGCGGACACGGCTGCGGCCGACCGGTCGTAGACGTACCACAGGGTGCCGATGACATGCCGGTAGCCGGTGTAGTGGAGCGCCGCGGCCAGGGTGATGACCTCGTCGGTCAGGGTCAGTCCGCCGGCCGCCGTCTTGCACGCGGACAGGAAGGCGAACTCCCCCCGATGGTGTCCGGCGGCGACGTCCTCGACGGTCAGGACCCGATCGCTGAGCAGGAGCCCGCCGCGGGAGGGGTCCGTCAGGTCCTGGTCGCCGTGACAGCTGAAGTGCACCCACGGGTGCCGGGCGAGCCCGGTGCGTACGGACTCCCAGGTGGCGTCCCCGCCCTCCAGCAGGGTGTGGCGGTCCGCGAACAGGGCGGTCAGCAGGTTGCGTTCCTCGTTCACCGCGGGCAGCGGAGGCTCGCCCGGCGTCTCGGCCAGGGCCACGATCAGCATCCGTGGGTCGCCGCGGCCGGGCGCCCGGGCCGGCCCGGACGCCTCCCGGAGCGCGCGCAGCGTCGGTGTGTACGAGGACACGGCCCGGTCGATGACGGTCCGCGGCGGGGCGCCGGCGGGCGCGGGGGAGTGGTGACCGGCGGCGTGCAGCGGCAGCAGGTTGAGCAGCCCGGTGGGGCACCACCACAGCCGCGGGTACGGCTCGCCCGGAGCCGGTGCGTCATGGATCCCGAGCGCCGCCAGGACCGGGCCGGTGATCCGGTCCCACATCCATGCGGCCACGTCCGTCAGTCCCGCCTCCATCGCCAGCCTGGCCAGGTGCAGGCCGCGGCTCGCGGCGGCGTGGCGCAGGTTCACCTCGAGGGAGGGAGCGCTCTCCTCGAACGCCCGCCGGGCGAACGCCAGTTCCCGGACGGCGCTCTCGACGGCCCGCAGCAGCGCCAGATAGTCCTCCGCGCGCCGTTGGACCTCCGTGGAGGTCAGGTCCCCCAGAGGGACGACCCGGACGCCCCGGGGGGTGACGATGACCGCGTCGCACCGCCACCGGCTGATGTTGACCAGGACCACGGGGCCGCCCCGCGCGGCCGGGAGCAGGTCGTCGAGCGCCGGCGGCCGCAGGAAGTCCCGGAAGCCGGGGGTCCCCCGCACCCGTTCCACCAGCTCGTCCCATTCGCGGGCCAGTGCCATGCGCCGCTCGGCCTGTCGGTCGGCCTGCCGTTCGGCCCCGGCCGATGATTCAGCCTCCACCCCGCGGCCCCCTCGCCGTCCGGAAGACCTGTCAGCGTAGCGGCACGATGCCGGTCTCAGGTCCCGCCGTCGAAGGGCCAGGACCGGATGTCGCGGTAGTGGATGGGGCCGGGGCCCCGGCCGGTGTTGCTCCCGACGAGGTGGAGGCGCCGGGCCTCCCACGGGCGGCCGGTGAACGCGTCGAGTCCGGCGGCGGCCTCCACCGCGCTGGTGGTGTCGTGGCGGCGGGAGCGCGCCAGCGTCAGATGGGGGCGCAGCGGCCGGCCGTGGAAGGGGATGCCGCAGTCGGTGACGGCGGCGCGCACGTCGGCGGCGAGCAGGTGCAGTCCTTCGAGGTCCCCGTCGATCCCGGTCCACAGGACCCGCTCGTCGAAGTGCCCGCCGCCGCGCAGCGCGAGCCGCAGGGGCCGGCGGGCCGCGGCGAGGCCGGCGAGCGGCGGCTTCAGGAGGGTGACGGCGGTGACCGGGAGCTCGCCGAGGAAGGCCAGGGTGATGTGCCAGTCCTCGATGCGGTTCCAGCGCATGCGCGGGTACGCGGTGTAGGCGGGCAGCAGCCGCTGCTCCAGCTCTTCCTTCGCGTCGTCGGGCGGGGCGAGCGCTATGAACACGCGGACGGTCGCTGCCTGGGTCTTTTCGTTCACGAGGGTCTTCGTATCCTGTCCGGACGTGTTCCGTCACCTTTGTGTTCAGCGGGCGCCGGGACCGGACCCGATGCTCACCACACGCGCCCACGCGGGCGGCGAGTCCGGCACGTGGTCGGGATCGTTCTCGTCCCACCGGCCGGCCCCTCCCCGGGGGAAGAGGCCCACCACCGTCCGGCACGGCGGTCGGGTGGCCGGCCAGGCCGTCTGGCCGTCGGTCAGGACCACGATCACGTCCGGCCGGGGCCCCGTACTCAGCGCCTTGGCGAAGCCCGTACGCAGGTCCGTGCCCCCGCCGCCCAGCAGTGGGATGCCCTCACCACTGCACAGCGGGTGCACGATCCGGGCCGCCGCGTCGCACGGCACCACGCTGACCATGTCGCTGCGGCCGCCCACGGCCCGGGCGATCGCGGCCACCTCCAGCAGCGCACTGCCCAGCTCGGCATCGCTGACCGAACCGGAAGTGTCGATGACCACGCAGACCCGGGGCGGTCTGCGCCGCAGGCTCGGCAGCACGGCGCCGGGCACCGCGGCCGAGCGCCGGGAGGGCCGGGCGTAGCTGTAGTCCTCGCCCGCGCCCGCACCGGATGCCGCCGACCGGACCGCCGCTCCCAGCAACTCCCGCCAGGGCTGCGGCGGGTGGAAGGCCTCCTCCGCCCACCGCCGCCACCCCGCCGGTGTGCTTCCCGGACGGCCGGTGATCCCCTGCGCCACCCGGAACCGGACGGCGTCCTGCTCCTGCGGGCTGAGGCCGTGCGCGCAGTCCGGGCCCAGGTCCCACTCGCGCTCCAGGCCGTCGGCGCCGCTGCCGCAGTCCAGCCAGACCAGGTCCTGTGTCAGCGGGCCGAGCCCGAACTGGCGCAGGTAGTCCTCCATGAGTTCGCCCGAACGCAGACCCAAGTACTCGGGTGTCACCACCCCTTCGGGCTGCACCAGTCCGTCGCCGTACACGTCGTCGTTGATCTCGCAGTCCGCGGCGATGTTCATCCGCAGCCGTTCCCCCGGGCCGGTCAGTCCGCGTTCCCGGGCCACCCGGTCACCACGCCCGTGGTGGTCGCGCAGAAGGTGGGACACCTCGTGGACCCAGACCCCGGCGAGCTCCTCCACCGGTGTCCGGTCCACGAACCCGGGCGAGACGTAGCAGCGCCAGTGCCGGTCGACGGCCATCGTCGGCACGCTCCGGGATTCCACGGTGTGCAGGGCGAACAGTGCCGTCGCCAGGTAGGGCCGGACGCGGGCGGCGTGCAGCCGGGCCGCGAAGAGCTTCTCGAGGTCCAGCGCGCCCGTCGTGCGCGTGCTCATCGGCCGGCCACCACGGGGTCCCCGGTCCGGGCCTGCGCCCGCTCCGCCGACCGGTCCGCACGCCGGGACAGGGTCACCACTCCGGCGAGCCGCTCGATCGACTCCGGAACGTCCCAGTCCTCCTGCCGAAGCGTGGCGAGCGTGGTCGCGGGGACGACCACCAGGTCGGGTGCGCCGGTTTCCAGCGCCCGGACCAGGAGCGCCCACGCCGCGTCCCAGCGGGACTTGTCCGGGCGCTTGCGGACCGCCGCCACCACGCCGTCGAGCGTGGCCTGGCGCCGGTCTCCCCGCTCGGGCAGGTCGGCGCCCGCCGGGTCGGCGAGCAGCGCCTCGGGGTCCGGGAGGTCCATCCGGTCCAGGCAGGCCAGCAGCTCGAGCCCCGGACCGTCCCCCACGGTGCCCCTGACCAGCATGGAGAGCACTTCCCTGGAGGATCCTGCCGCGTGCGCGAAGGCAAGGAGACGGATCGTCATGTCCCAGCTGCGGGGCGACGGCCACGCACCTCCCCGGCGGGCCTCACTGCTGGGCAGCCGGTGCACGAGTGCCGGGCGGGTGGTGAGGAGCCCACACACCGCACGGCGGGCGTGGTCCACCGCCACCGGCAGCTTCGCGGCGTCCAGGTGCGGCAGCGTCGCCCGGGGCCAGGTCCCGCCGAGCCCGCGGACCACCACGTCGTGGTCGTGGGTCCACTGGAGGTGAACGAACCGGTTGGCCAGGGGCGGGCTCAGTTCCCAGCCGTCGGCCGCAGAGCCCCGCGGGTTGGCGGCGGCCACGATCCGGACCCCGGGCGGCAGTTGCAGCGACCCGATCCGCCGTTCGAGGACGAGCCGGAGCAGGGCGGCCTGGACGGCGGGCGGCGCCGTGGACAGTTCGTCCAGGAACAGCAGGCCGCGCCCGGCCCGTACGAGTCGCACGGCCCAGTCCGGCGGGGCCATCGGGACGCCCTGTTCCGCGGGGTCGTCTCCGACGATGGGCAGGCCGGAGAAGTCGGAGGGCTCGTGCACGCTGGCGATCACCGTGGTCAGCGGCAGGTCCAGGGCTTCGGCGAGCTGTGTCAGGGCGGCGGTCTTGCCGATACCGGGCTCACCCCACAGGAGTACGGGCAGGTCGGCGGCCACGGCCAGGGTGAGGGCCTCCAACTGGTCGTCGGGGCCCGGTTCGGTGGTGGTGTCGCGCAGCAGGGTCAGCAGCGCGTCGGCGACGTCGAGCCGGGCGGGGTGGTCGTGGACCGGGTCCGCGGGGACGTCGCAGGGGGCGGTGGCAGTGAGCGGGGTGTACGAGGGCATGGGCGATCACCTGTGGGGTTCGTGAAAAGTGGATGGCCGACGGGTCCGACACGGGTTCGACGGGTTCGAGGGTTCCTGCGGTCAGCGGGTCTGTGCCTGGCGCGGGTGGAGCCGGTGGTGCCGAGGGCGGCGGTCTCTTTGGCGGGTCCGGCCGGGTCCGGGTCCGGCGAGGCCCGACCGGAACAACCCGTAGGTGACCCGCCGTAGCGCGGCCGCCTCCAGCTCGTCGCGCAGGGATCCGGGGCGCAGCAGGGCGTCGGGGCCGAGCAGCCCTTCCACCACGGCCAGCGCACCGGCGATGTCGCCGTGGTACAGCCGTTCGCGGACCCCGGTGAGGCAGTCCGGTCGACGGTGCGCCGTGTCGACGGCCTGCAGGCAGGGCAGCGGAGTGCCGGTCAGTGCGGCCAGCAGCTCCTCCCGGCGGATCTCGGCCGGATCGTGGTCCAGCGGGACAAGTACCCCGTCGACCAGGCCGATACGGTGCCGGGCTCCCCGGCACTCGACGAGGCGTGGCTGTCCCGCGCGGTCCGCGGCCGTGGACGTACCGGCCTGTGCACGGTCCGGTACCAGCGCCGAGGCGACCAGCGGGTGCAGTCGTTCGACCTCGATCGATCCGCTGCGGAGCAGCTCCAGGTCGGGCAGTGTCCAGGTCGCTGCGTCCGGCAGGACCGGCAGCGCGCCGGCACTGCCGTCGGCCGGAGCCGCCCCGATCCTCAGTACGGGCGGTCCCGGGCCGTCCGTGACCAGGTTCAGGAGAAGCCGCTGCCGGGCCCCCGACCGTACGACGAGGCCGCCGGTGTCCCGCCCCTCGGCGCGGAGCAGGATCCCGGCCTCGGCGGCCCACCGGTCGACGGCGCACCGGTGCCCCTGCGGGAGCGCGCCGAGGAGCTCGGGGTCCGGTGGGGGAGGGCTGTCGCCGGGCGGCAGGTCGGCCCCGGAGCGGACCCGCAGTTCGCCGGTCCTGCGGGCGTCCCACAGGTGGCGGTGCAGGTCGAGGCGGAAGCGCCGGTCGGGACGGGCCCGGCGGCGCGGATCACCCCAGGAGTCGTCCTCGGAGCGGGATCCGTCCCACAGGGCGAGGCTGATCCGCTGACCGCCGTCCGCCCACGCGGGCGGAGTGCGGGCCACCAGGTACACGGGGCGCGGGTCGTCCCGGGCTGCCGTGCCGTCCCGTGCGGCGGTGTCGTACCGGGCCAGGGGGACGGTCAGTCCGGGGCGCAGCAGTCCGTCCGGAGCGATGCGCGGCATGTGCCAGCGCAGCAGGTCAGGAGCGAGATGGCGGAGATCGGCCCGGATCCGGGCGGCGAGGTCGTGGCCGCGCGAGCGCGCCAGGAAACGCAGATTGAAGTCGACATCGATGCCTGCGGCGGCGCACGCGCCGGCCCAGTCGCCGGCGGAGCGGCGGGCGGTCGCAGTCTCGATCATGGACGGTGGCACGGCGTACTCGCGCACGCGGAGCCAGAAGGAAAGGCGGGAATCCTCCAGCACGTTCTGAATGAGCATCAGCGCTCACCTTGCGTGGTGGGGACCCCCAATCCGAGAACAGAGTGAGTAGTCATCCCGATGATCGTATCGCCCGTCACCGGGCGGGGCCAGCGGATTTCCCGTCCGGTTGTCCCGTCCCGTCCCGTGCCGTGAGCGCCTGTGCCCGGGCCCCGCCACCCCCACGAAGGGGTC
>NZ_JBSGXU010000080.1:0-33812 GCF_053610205.1 Streptomyces sp. NPDC054932
AGCGCCGGCTGGAAGAGCCACCACGCCAGCAGTCCCACCCCCGCGCCCACCGCGGCCCCGGCCACGGTGTCGCTGAGCCAGTGCGCGTGCAGCCAGGTACGGCTCCACATCATGGCCAGCGCGAAGGCCGTGCCCCCGATCCACCACGCCCGCCGCCGGGCGGCCGGGACCAGCAGCACCCCGAGGACGACGACCAGGAGCGCCGCCGTGGCCGCGTGGCCGGACGGGAAGGAGCCGTGGTCGACGCGGACCAGCGGGTCGGCCGGGCGCGGCCGGTCCACCAGGTGCTTGAGGCCCTGGACGACCAGCATGTTGCCGCCGAGGTTGGCGGCGAGCAGGAACCCGGCCGAGACCCAGCGCCGCCGGACGAGCAGCAGGACCAGCAGGGAGAGCGGGAGGAGGGCGCCGACCGGCCCGCCGAACAGGTCCAGGGTCATGGCGGCGGCCCGGTACGCCCCGTCGTGGGGGCCGCCCATCCGGACCAGCCAGCGGTCGTCCAGCCCCTGGAAGGGCGGCTGCGCCACGTCGGAGCGGACGACGAGGGCCGTCAGTACGGCGGCCCCCAGGAGCAGGAGACCCGCTCCGAGGACACCGCGGCTGCGCTGCGCCGCGGACCCGGCGCGGCGGTCGCCTCCACCGGAGCGGTGCGGCGGGCGGGGTCTGTGGGGTCTGTCGTGCGGGGTGGCGGTGGTCGGATTGCCGGACATGGCTGCCTCTCGTGACCGCGGCGGGGTGACGCGGCCGGGTGTGCTCAGAAGGGAATGCGGGGGCGCGGCCGCGGCCGCGCCCCCGTGGGGATCAGGAACGCGGAACCGGCGCCGTCAGGCCCCCGCGCCGAGGTGCCGGGCCAGGAAGGCCACGCTCTCCTCGACGATCGCGGGGATGTCCGGGGAGCCGAGGAAGATGTGGTCCGCACCCTCCACGGGCTGCAGGGTGACCTCGCCCCCGGCGCTCGTCAGGACTGCGGCGAGGGCCTCGCTCTGGCTGTACGGGACCAGACCGTCCCGGGTTCCGTGCACCAGCAGGAACGGCGGCGGATTCGAACCCCCTGCGTACGTCACCGGGCTCGCGGCCCGCGCCAGGTCCGGCCGCTCGGCCACGGTGGCGCCGAGCAGGGCCTCGTAGGGGTCGGGGAACTCCGTGGCGGAGGGCATGGGCGGCATGGGGTGCTCGGCGAGGGTGACGAGGTCGCTGACGCCGTACCAGTCGACGACCGCGCGGACCCCGGTCTCGCCGGAGCCGACGCCCTCGGTGCCCTCGAGCGCCGCGCCCTGCGGGCTGTCGGGGCCGACCAGGCCGGTGAGGGCGGCCAGGTGACCGCCCGCGGACTCGCCCCAGACGCCGATCCGGTCCGGGTCGATGCCCAGGGTGTCGGCGAAGGTGCGGACGTAGCGGACGGCTGCCTTCGCGTCGTGCAGCTGGGCCGGGAAGGGCGCTTCGAGGCTGTGCCGGTAGTCGATGGAGACGAGCGCGAGCCCGGCCGCGAGCACCGCCCCGTGCAGCAGGGCGGCGGGCACGGTCGGCGGCGGATAGCGGCGGTCTCCGTCCAGCCAGCCGCCGCCGTGGATCCAGACGACGGCGGGGAACGGGCCTTCACCGGCGGGTACCTGGACGTCGAGCAGCCGGGGTCGGTATCCGGGCGTGGTCGCGTAGGTGATCCCGTCGAAGCGGTGTACGCCGTCCGCGCCCGTCACGGGCGGTACGGGGGACCGGTACGGCGGGGGTGGCCAGGTCATGTCGGCGATGTCGATCCCGGCCGGAGGAGATTGCGTCATTGCGGCCCTTCCAGATTCGGCGGCGCCCCGGTGGGGCGGGTGCAGGCTTCGGGGCGTTTGCCCGAAATGCTTGCGCGAGTCACCGGGGGAGGCGTAGCGTGTTACACGTGTAATCACGGACTCTAGCGACGCATTTCCGCTGACCACAAGCCCGGGGGCGATCCGGATTCTGGATCAGTTACACGAGCTGCTCAGTGGCTGCGCCGCCCTTCCCCCTTCGGGAGCACGTCATGCTCACCACCGCCGACACCTCCGCCGCCCCCGTGGTCCGAAGCTTCGCCCACTGGGTCGCGGACCCCACTGCCGCGAGCGTTCCGCAGGTCAGGTCCCGTGTGCGTGCCGTGCTCGACGACTGGCGGGTCGTCGGAGAGGTGGCCGATGCCCTGCTGCTCGCCGTCAGTGAACTCGTCGCCAACGTCGTCCGGCACGCGGGCGGTGGCGCCGGGCGGATGCGGGTGGCCGTGGCGGCCGGCGGGGGCTGGGTCCGGCTGGAGGTCGCCGACCGGGGGCCCGGTCTGCCGCGACTGCCCGCTCCCCGGGCCGAGGCCGATCCGGAGTCCGAGTGCGGGCGCGGGCTGCTGATGGTGCAGCTGCTGACGGCCGAACTGGGCGGTGAACTCTCCGTGGTCGCGGACGGGTTCGGCAAGTCCGTCCGTGTGCGCGTCCCCGTGTCCTGAGGCGCCCGAAGCGCTTCGACCCACCGGAGCCGGACCACCCGGACCGGCGCGATCGCGCCCGGCGCCCGCTCGACGACGCCGCCTGGCACTGGACCTGGCCGCGGTGGGCCCGGGGGCGGGCCACCCTGCTGTCGGACACGTACGCGCGGACACCGCCGACCGGGCGGGCCCGGTCGGCGGCGGGTCACCGCATGGGCGGCGGCACCGTGTAGTTCGGGATCGACGGGTCCTTCGGGTCGAAGGGCGTCGGCTTCCAGCTCGCCGGCGGCGGACGGTCCGGCGCCGGCGGCGGGTTGGGGCCGCGGTTGGGGTTCTGCGGGATCTCCGACGGGCCCGCAGGGGTCCGCTTCGGCGCCGGTCCGCCGGTCGCCGAGGGTCTCGGCTCCGCGGTGGGAGTCCCGGCCGGGGCGGACGGCTGCGCGGTTGCCGACTCGGAGGGGGAGGGGGCCGGCGGGGCGGTCGCCGGGGTGGAGTCCGGGGTCGGAGCGCCCGGCTTCCCGGCGTCCGTTCCGTCCGCGCCGCCGGAGCAGCCGACCAGCATCAGGGCGCCCGCCAGCGCCACGCTCACGGCGCCCGCCACTCGGTTCCCGGAACCCATGCCCACCGCCTTTCCCGCACGGCCCGTCCGTTCGGGTCGGGCGATCGTAGCTCAGCCGCGCGTCGCCGCTCCCGGCAGGATGATCGTGATCCCGGCCCCCGTGGCCGTGCCCATCGCGGCCAGCGCCGCCGGGGCCGCGTCGAGCGGGATCGTCGAGGTGACCAGCAGGTCCGGGCGCAACACCCCGCCCCGGACCAGTTCCATCATCGGCGGGTACGCGTGCGCCGCCATCCCGTGGCTCCCGAGGATCTCCAGCTCCCGGCCGATCACCCGGTCCATAGGCAGGACGGCGGCGCCCGCCGCCGCGGGCAGCAGCCCCACCTGTACGTGCCGCCCCCGACGGCGTAGCCCGGCCACCGAGGCCGCGGCCGTGGCCGGTGATCCCAGCGCGTCGAGCGAGAGGTGCGCGCCCCCGCCGGTCAACTCCCGGACCGCCTGTGCGGTGTCGGCGCCGCCGCGGGCGTCCACGCAGTGCACGGCGCCGAACCTCCGGGCCAGCTCCAGTGCCCCCGGCGCCGTGTCCACGGCGACCACCCGGGCCCCGGCCGCCGCCGCGATCATCACGGCGGAGAGCCCCACGCCACCGCAGCCGTGGACGCACACCCACTCGCCCGCCGCCGCCCGGCCCTGCGCCACCACCGCCCGGAACGCCGTCGCGAAGCGGCACCCGAGACCGGCCGCCGTCGCGTAGGAGAGCTCCTCGGGCACGGCCACCAGATTCACATCGGCGTGGTCCAGGGCCACGTACTCGGCGAAGGACCCCCAGTGCGTGAATCCGGGCTGCGTCTGCCGTGCGCACACCTGGTGGTCGCCGGCCGCGCAGTCGGGGCAGTTGCCGCAGGCGCAGACGAACGGCGCCGTGACCCGGTCGCCGACCCGCCAGTTCGCGACTCCGGCCCCCACGGCCTCGACCACACCGGCGAGTTCGTGCCCCGGGACGTGCGGCAGCACGATGTCCGGATCATGCCCCATCCAGCCGTGCCAGTCGCTGCGGCACAGCCCGGTGGCCTCCACCCGCACCACCACCCCGCCCACCGGCGGACCCGGTTCCGGCACGTCCCTGACCTCGGCCCGCTCGCCGTACCGCTCGAAGACCACCGCCCGCATGGTTCCCGCCCTCCGATCGACTGCCCGGCACGCTACCGTCTCAGGGCGCGCCGTCCCCGGCCCGGGCCAGGGCCAGTACTCCCGTGCAGATCAGGGCCACGCCCAGCAGCTGGGGGAGCAGCCACCAGCCCGACCGCAGGTGTTCCTCGTAGAGGATCACGCCCAGCGCGATGCTGATGCTCGCGTCGCCGAGCGTCAGCGCCGGCTGCGAGGCGACCAGCGGCCCGCCCTGCATCGCGTGTTCGAGCAGCAGCAGGGCGCAGATGCCGCTCGCGCCGAAGGCGTACGTCTCCCAGGTGGTCAGGAACGCGCCGATGCCGTGGTCGTCGAGGACGTGCACCGCGGACTTCATCAGGGCGGCGGTCAGCGCGTAGCAGACGGCCGTGGCGGCCCCGAGGCAGACGGCCCGCGAACGGCCGGGCGGACGGCGCAGTCCCGCCACGGCGAGCAGTGCGACGACCACCGCGCAGGCGGTTAGCGCGACCACCCACCGCTCGGTCGGCACGTCCGTACGGTTGCCCGCGGGCGAGGCGGCCACCAACGCGATCCCGAGCCCCGCCACCACCCCGGCCACGGCCAGCCACAGCGCCCCCGGCAGCCGCTGCCGCGTCACCAGCGAGGCGATCAGCAGCGCGAGCGGCAGCTCCAGCACGAACAGCGGCTGTACGAGCGCCAGCGCGCCGGTGGCGAGCGCGAGGGCCTGTCCGGCGCCCGCGGCGATCACGGCGAGGATGCCGCCGATCCACAGCGGCCGCCGCAGCAGATCGAGGACCAGGCCGAAGCGGAAGCCGTCGCTCTGCGGCACGGTGAGCGCGGCACGCCGCTGGAGCACGGTGGCGAGCGCGTTGCTGAACGCCGCGAACAGCGCGAAGAGGACCGGCAGGACGACGCCCATGCCCCGATCCTCACGGCGCCCGCCGCCCGTCCGCGGCGCGACACCGGGCCGGGGCGCTCAGGTCCCGTGCATTCCCCCGTCCGGACCTGCCCGTCCGACGCGGGGGAGCGCCCTGTCGCCCTCCGCGGCCCGGCGCAGTGACAGTGCCGCGAGGGCCTCCGGGGCGCCGGCCTGCCCCCGGATGCCGGGGAAGGCGTTGATGTCCACGATCAGCGGTGTGCCACCGCCGGTGTCGATGATGTCCACGCCGTAGACGTCGAGCGCGAACACCGAGCCCACCTCGCGCACCAGACCGGCCCACCCGGAGGGCAGTTCGGCCACCGGCAGGGGCCGGGTCGGGCCGCGGCCCCCGGGGGAGAGCTCGGAGCGGCGCAGGGCCGAGAAGACCTCGTCCCCTATCGCCCACAGCTTGTGGTCCCAGCCGCTGTTGGGCGCGTACTCCTGCACCACGACCGGCTCGTGCGGCCACTCCCGTGCCAACTCCCGCAGGCGCGCGTCGTCGTCGACGCGGGCGACCAGGTCGCCCCGGCGGCTGCGCCGGCTCTTGAGGACCACGGGGCGATCCAGCCGGGCCCCGGCCGCCCAGGCCGAGAGGGAGGCGTGGGTACGGGTCGCGGCGAAGGGCAGGCCGGCCCGCAGGGCGAGCTCCGCCATCTCCGTACGGTCCTGGCACAGCGCGGTGGCCGCAGCGGAGTTCAGCACCGGCGCCCCCCGCCGCTCCAGGTACCGGGCGAGCCCCAGCGCGTGCGGCGTCCGCGACTTCAGCAGGTACACGTCGGCCAGTGGCAGCGGCACGTCCCCGAGGGTGACCGGATCGAGGGCCTCGACCGTGTGCTCCGGGGCCAGCAGCGCGGTGGTGTCGGCCAGCAGCGGATGCCCGGGCTCCGGGGTGATCAGGCCGATCTTCATGCGCCGTCGCTCCCCACGGCCGAGACCTGCGCCGGGATCGACAGGGGCAGCACGTACGCCGGCGGGGCGGGCGCGGGAGGCTGCGAGGAACCGCCCGCCCGGGCCAGGTCCAGGACAGCCCGGGCTACCCGGGCCGCCGCGTCCGGCACCTGACGGAAGCTCGGGAAGTCGTTCACGTCGACGACGACCGGCCCGTCCGGGCCCAGCAGGACGTCCACCCCGTACAGGTCCAGCCCGTAGACCGCACCCACCTGGGCGGCGATCGCCGCCACCTCGGCCGTCAGTGGCACCCGGCGCTCCCGTACCGAGGGGTCCGGGTGCAGCGGTGAGCACCGCTCGGTCGCGAACAGCTCCCCGCCGACCCCGTACACCTTGATGTCCGTACCGGAGTTGGGCACGTACGGCTGGGCGATGAGCAGGCCCTCGCCCCTGAGGACGGGCAGCAGCGACTCCAGCCGCTCCGGCGAGGACACCAGGTGCACGGCCCGCCCGGAGCTGCCGTCGGCGGGCTTGACGACGAGCGGGTACTCGGCCGCCGGGATCTCCCTGAGCAGCTCGGGGCACGCCACCGCGTACGTCGGCGGCAGCGGGAGCCCCCGGCCGCGCCCGATGGCGGCGGCCAGCGCCTTGTCCCGTACGCCCCGGATCGACCGGGCGTCGTTGACGGTGGTCGTCCCGGCCGCGGCCGCGGCCTCGAGCAGGGTCAGACCCGGGCCGCCGGACACCGTCTTGAGGACCCAGGCGTCGTGCGCGCCCGCGTCCACCACCTCGGTCATGCGCAGCAGCGAGCCGCCCGGCCGCACCACGTCCACCTGGTGCCCCCACGCGGTCAGCTGCCGGATCACCTCGTTCGGCATGCCGTCGTGGCGGTAGTGCTCCTCCACCAGGAAGCAGAGCCTCATCGACCTTCCCCATATTCCCCGGACGTCCGCCGATACCGTCCGGCGAGTTGTGACGTCACAGGATGTCATGGACCGCAATGTGATGATCGGTCCGCGTGTGGGCTTCCTTGCTGCACCGCCCACCACGGCCGTTCGGGGGTGGACCGGGGCACGGTCGGTCGGTGGACGGGGCGGCCGAGGCTGCTCGGCCACGAAGACGAGAGGGTGCGACGAGAGGTTCCGCAGCGCGCCGTTCTGCCGCAGGAGACGATCGGGGCGGTTCCGGGCCACCCGAACCGCATGTCCGGCCGGAGTGCCGGAAATCCCGGTGAATGATCGGACAATCGGCTGCTAGGTTGATCACGTGCCGAAGCTGAATCAGATCATCGCAGTGGAAAAGGGCGTCAAGTCCAAGTCCCTCCAGGAGCTCACCCAGGCTCACCACGACGTCCAGAAGCCCGCCCTGCTGGCCGGTATCTCCCGGACCTACCAGCCCAAGGACGAGGAGGGCGAGCAGCTGCCGCCCGAGTCCACCCGGGTGCAGGTCAAGGCCGAGGACGTGCTGCGGGCGACCGCCGGGACCCTGACGCGACTGTTCGACGTGACGGCGACCAAGGACTGGGCCAACCGCACCGCGGCCGCCGATGTCGTCGTGGACGGAACGGTCCTGCTGGCGCAGGTGCCCGTGCCGTACCTGCTCTTCCTGGAGAAGCAGCTCACGGACATGCACACCTTCGTCCGCAAGCTGCCGGTGCTGGACGCCTCCGAGTCCTGGAACCTGGACCCGTCCACGGACTCCTGGAAGACGGACGCGGTGCGCACCATCCGCACCAAGAAGGTGCCGCGCAACCACGTGAAGGCCGAGGCCACCGAGAAGCACCCGGCGCAGGTCGAGGTGTACTACGAGGACGTTCCGGTCGGGTACTGGACGACCGTGAAGTTCTCCGGTGCGCTGCCCGCCCGGCGGGTCAACGAGCTGATCGACCGCGTGGAGAAGCTCCAGCAGGCCGTCAAGTTCGCCCGCGAGGAGGCCAACAGCGCCGAGGTCACCGACCAGCGGGTCGGCGACGCGGTGTTCGGCTACCTGTTCAGGTAGCCCACAGAACCCCTCCCGTATGTCTGCGGGAGGTGCGCGAGAGCGCAAGCTGAAACTGATGTTGAAGCTGAACGAGGGTGTCAGTTGGGGGTTCGAATCCCTCCCCCGGCATTACGCGCCGGGGTGGCCCAAGCCGGTAGAGGCGGCCCTTCAAACTCAGATTATCGCTCCAGTCTCAGTATTCGCCGCCGAACACCGGATCGACCGAGCGTGGACGATCATCGATGGATAGGGGTTCAAGTCCCCTCTGTGCCTCTCCTCGTGGCGCGGTAGTTCAAAGGTAGAACACGTCGATCTAAGAATGATCCGCGACTCTTAAACGTGCCGGTGTGCGCAATTGGGTGGCACACAGGAGCCCGGGAGCTGGATATGCTCCCGGGCTCCGTCACGTTCCGGACCGGCCTCGGGCCGGCCCTTTGGTCACACCGGTACGGACACGAACGCCCGGCCCGACTCGTTCTCGACCATGATCGCCCTGACGTCCGAGGGGTCCACGGCCGCCGAACCCTCCAGCGCCGCGCCCTTGCCCTCGCCCTTCTCCTGGCTGCCCACGACCCAGCTGCCGGCCGTGGTGCGCGTACCGTTCTTGGAGACCACGATCAGCCGGCACCGCTCGCCCGGCGGCACTCCCGTGACCGCGGCGCGCAGCCGCACCCACTTCGTGGCGGGCGTCATCTGTACGGTCATCCGCGCACCCGTGCCCTGATCGGTCGCGGCGAGCGTCTTCGTACCGGCCGGTGGCGGCGAAGGGTCCGCCGTGGCCGTCGGGGACGGCGGCGCCGGCAGCGCGACGGCTCCCGAATCACCCGTACCCAGCTGGGTGCCGGCCCAGAACACGGCGGCCAGCGAGGCCGCCACGGCCAGGCCCGTGAGCCCCGCGCG
Organism: Streptomyces sp. NPDC054932; assembly: GCF_053610205.1. NCBI lineage: Bacteria > Bacillati > Actinomycetota > Actinomycetes > Kitasatosporales > Streptomycetaceae > Streptomyces > Streptomyces sp. NPDC054932. Next base: position 8,821 of record NZ_JBSGXU010000080.1, read on the forward strand.
CCGGCGCAGGTCACCGGAGCGTTCGCCGCGCATCTGCCGCAGGGTGCGCTGGAGCAGCAGGTCACCGCCCTGCGGTGGACCGTCGAGGAACGCCTCATCGGGCACCTCACCCAGTGCCGCCTCCATCTCGCGCAACGCGGCCACCTCCTCCCGGCACTGCACGCACCCGCTCGTGTGTTCCTCGACCCGGCGGATCTCCCAGTCGTCCAGGACGCCGAGAACGTATGGGCCGAGCAGTTCCTCCTCGTGCCGCTGCCGGTTCATGCCACCACCTCACGCAGTCCGGCGGGCTGCTGGGGCGGCCTGCCCGATCGCTTTCCTTCTCTGGGACCGCTGTCCCTGAATCCGTCGCTCTTGAAGACGTCGCGCAGCGCCTTGAGGGCGTAGTGCGAACGCGATTTGACCGTACCCGCCGGGATGCCGAGGCTGTCGGCCGCCTCCGCGACGCTGAGCTGGCGGTAGTACAACTCCTTCAGCACGTCCCGGTGTTCCGGCGACAGCTGATCGAGGGCCCCCAGGACCGTCATGCTGTCGACCACGGAGTCGGCGTGGTCCGCCTCCACCGGGGGAGCGGACGAGGCCCCGGAGACCTCCGGCGGCCGGGCGGCCCTGGCCCGGTAGCGGTCCGTGATGATGTTGCGGGCCACCGTGAGCAGCCAGCCGCGCACGGAGCCCTTTCCGTTGACCAGCACCTCGGAGTGCCGCCAGGCCCGGATGAGTGTCTCCTGGACGACGTCCTCGGCGGCGGCCCGGTCTCCGGTCAGCCGCGTGGCGTACGCGAGCAGGGCGTGGCCGTGCTCCTCGTACACCGACTTGATCAGTGCCTCATCGGTCGAGCCCCGCCGAGTGCGGGGCCACAGTGGTCCGGCCATCTCACCCTCTCCGTCTTCCTCGCATATGTGGTGCGGTCGGAACACGCCACCCGGACGGATTCGGTTCACGTGACCTGCGTCACTCAGGTCCGGCAGGCGCGGCCCTCGTTGATGCAGTCGACGACCGCGTCCATCTGACGCACGGTCATCGCGTTCACGAACATCGCGTGATCCGTCTTCGGGCTGTGCCGCTGCTCGGGGAAGGAGTCGATCGCCACGTCCAGCCCCGGGGGGACCTCGTAGGCGAGGGAGACGCGCAGTTCGGGCACCGGGAAGGTGTCCTTCGGGCAGACGCCGTTCCCGGCCGGGAAGCGCAGGTGCGAGCGGTGCGTGGCGCCGATGGTGTCGAGGCCGTTCCAGCAGCTCGGAAAGACCAGGGTGCGGGTGACGCGCTCGCCCGCGGGGCAGCGCGGATAGCGCGTGGTGGCCCGGTCCGGGGAGCCGGAACACCCCCACCGGGCACGGACGTCGGCCTCGCTGTCCGCCGTGTGCGCGACGGCGTCGCCGGTCATCCCGCGCAGGAAGCGCGGCATCGGCACGACCCGGCTCACGGGGTTGCCCCGGAACTCCACCAGGACCGAGGCCTCCGGCACGATCTCGCCGACGTTCCCGTGCCCCGCCGAACCCTCGTGCGGGCGCGTGCCCGGCCGGTCGGGGCGCCGCAGGACGGGCCAGTAGTACGTGGACCGGTCACCGCCCCGACAGCTCGTGGCGGCCGCGTCGAGCGAGGCGTCGGTGGACATCGCGTTCGTGGAGAGGTTCCCGACGTAGGCGTGGGTGTGATGGGCTCCGGACGGCAGACCGGGCGACACCACCAGGTTGTCCTCGTTGTAGTGGCCCTGCTCGTTGCGGCCGCACTCCACCACCACCGAGCCGGACGATCCCTCGGCGCCCGGGGCGGGAGCGGCCGCCGGGACGCGTGGGACGTCACGTATGTCCACGTAGTCGGACGGCACCGGCCGCCCGGCCGCCGCCCCTGCGTGCGGGCCGGCGGTCCGCGCTGCCTGCAGTACCGCTGCGATCAGCCCGCCGCCCAGGACCAGGCAGATGACGAGCGTGAGCAGTCGGCGTTCTTTCCCCATGCCGGTCACGGTTGCCGCTGGCGGCCCCGCCGTCAACTGGGGATCCGTATGACGGTCACCGCCCCCGCCGTTCGTGCGTTCCGTGGTGCGCCGGCGCCGCTCAGCAGTGGTCGTCGCGGTGGACGATCCGGTTGATCAGGTACCGGGCCTGCTCCGGGTGTTCCTCCAGCCACGTGCCGAGTCGCTCCAGGACGGCCTCCCCGACACAGGTGCGCACGATGGCGCCGCCCAGTTCGCCCCGTACGGCGCCGACGAACTCGGGGCGGTCCAGCCTGACCGACACGACGGCCGTGAGGCCCTCGCCGACGCGGTCGGCGCCGAGCTCGGGGACCGCCGCCGTCAGCAGCCCCTGCTTTCGTGCGTACGCGTCCACCGCATCCGCCACCCCCTCCCGCAGACCCGCCTCGTGGGCGCCGCCGTGGATGGTGGCCGTGCTGTTGGCGAAGCCCCGTATCCGCTCCCCGCGGGAGTTGCACCACCGCAGGGCGACCTCCATGGTTCCCTCCATCCGCGGATCCTCCTGCTCGAAGCCGAAGACGTCCGCGTGAAGGGGCATCGCCCGGGCGTCGAGGAAGGCGACGAAGTCCCGCAGGCCGCCCAGGAACCGGAACCGCACCGCCTGGGGTCCGCCCGCAGGGCGTTCGTCGGTCAGCGAGATGTCCAGGCCCGCATGGAGGAAGGCCAGTTGCATGAAGCGTTCCGCCAGCACGGCGAACGAGAACTGAGCCGTTCCGAAGATGCCGGCGTCGGGCAGGAAGCCGATGGTGGTCCCGGTTCCGGTGGCGGGTCCCGCCGTGGTGGGTGGGGTGACGGCGACGCCGCGCGCGTACTCCTGGACCCGGCGCACCCCGTCGCGCCGCACCTCGGCCGTCAAGCGGCTCGACAGGGCATTGGTGACGCAGGGGCCCACGCCGAGGGAACTCGTGATCACGGTGCTGCGGCCGCCGGGCTGTGCACCGGCGTACAGCTGGGTCAACAGGGCCTCGAGGCCGGGGCCGTCGGTGTTCCCGGCGGTCCCGGTGCTCCCGGCGGTCCCGGCGGTCTCGAACGGGACGCCCGGCCCGTCGTCGGTGACCCGCACCCCGCCGTCGGGGGTCAGGGTGACGCCGACGGACCCCGCGCGGCCGGCCAGGGACTCGTTCACCGCCCGCTCGACGACCTCGAGGACCAGGTGATGCAGGCCGCGTACGCCGGTCGTGCCGATGTACATTCCGGGCCGCTTGCGAATGGCCTCGACCCCCTCCAGCACCTCGATCCGGCTGGCGTCGTACGGGTTCGGTTCCTCACTCACGAAGTTCCCCTCCGATGGTGTGCGGCAGATGTCGCCAGCCTAGGTGAATCCGGGGAAAAGACCAGGTCGGAGCCGGTCCGGTGAGGGCGTGGGCGGGCGGGTGCGCGACCGCCGGGAACCGGTCGGCCCAGGTGGTGCGAACGGCGGGCGGAGGGCGCCGGGGGGCCTGCCGGGGCCCCCTGCGGCCCCCTTCCCGGCGGTCCTGAGGTGCCTGATCTCCTCCGCACCCCCACGGGCCGACCGGGACCGACCGGGGCCGGGCGGAACGGCGGTGACGGGTCGTCGGGCACGGGGAGCGGCTGCACCGGCCCGGTCGGCGCGCCATCCCCGGGTTGTCCGTGGGGTCGCTTGTCCGGGTGTGCGGGGACCGCGCAGAGTGGGGCGTATGACACCAGACCTGACGCCCGCCGAGCTCCTGCACGCATTCGCCCGTACCCGCGCCTCGCTCGACGGCGAGGAGGTCACCTACTGGTGGACCGGGGACGTCCACTCCTGGGCCCCGGGCGAGCCCTACCGGCGTCTCTTCGGCTTCGAGGGGCTCAACGTAGCGCGCCTCGTGGTGGACGAGGAACTCGGCGGCTACCGGCTTCTGTCCAGGGAAGCCGCGTTCTACCTGGATCCCGGCACCCGGGAGATCCTGGAGACCTGGCAGGACAAGCCGGTGGTCCACGTCTGGAACGATCCGGCCAACCAGAAGTGGCGGCCCTTCCCGGTCCCCGTGACGGAACTCGGCGACCGGATCTGCTTCAGCCTGGAGATCCCGCTGGCCTACCCCTCGCCCCTGCCCGTCGAGGAGTACCCGGCCCAGTCGGCCGACGACACCTACCGGGCACTGGAGCTCTTCCAGTTCTTCGCGCCCGCGAACGCCCTGACCACCGACGCGGTGAGCGTTCCCGCCACGATGTCCTGGACCCGGATGTCCCCGTGGCTGCCCTGGATGGAACAGGGGCAGCGCCCCGGCGGCCTCACCTTCCACTGCCGCGGCCGCAAGCTGGACTCGTACGCGCAGGTCCCGGAGCGCACCCGCGCCCACATCGCGGAGCACCGTCCTGAATTCGCCCACGCCCCGGAGAAGTGGAGCGAGCCCAACGAGACCAGCTGGACGTACTTCCGCAAGCTCTTCCCGCCTCGGCAGTAGCCTCCCGCCCCAGCGGGACCCCTGCCGCCCCCGCTCACCGGGGCGCCGAAAGTGCCTGGTCACCGCCCTGCCGAGGGACCCCCGGGGGGAGCCGCAGGGGGCGAGCAAGGGTTTTCCCCGTATCGGGTTCATCTCCGTGTTGCCTACTGTCTGCCCACCGGCGATCTTCCCCTGACCCTACGGCACACACGCCAACCCCACATGGCGTGAAGGCCGCACGGTCGGGGGGAGAGCCGGGACTGCCGTTGCCCGTGCCCCGCCGTTGCGGCTCGGGCAACGTGGCGCGCGGCGGCCGGGGCGAGTTCGACCACCTCACTCCCGGCCCCGCGGCCGCCGGAACCTCCCACACTGCACCGACCGGCCGCTCCGGCCTGCCCGGAAACGGCCCGCGAAAGGGAACTCGTGCACGCAACCAGACGTAGGCTCATATCCGTGGTGGCCATGTCCGTCACCCTGCTCGCCGGCTCCGCGACCGCCTCCGTGGCCCTGGCCACCGAGACCCCCGCCGCGGCCCCCGCCGCCACGGTCGCCCCCACCGCGCCTGTCGAGAACCTCATCGTCGGGTACAAGTCCTCGGCCACCGAGGCGAGCTCCAACACCGCGGCCGCCAATGACGCCGCGGCCAAGGGCAAGAAGGCCGGCAAGAAGGCGAAGTTCGACCGCCGCCTCGGCACCGGAGCCGCCCTGGTCAACCTCGGCGGTACCGTCGCCCCGTCCGCCGCGGCCGACGTGATGGCCCAGTTCCGCGCCGACCCGGACGTCGCCTACGTCGAGCCGGACACCCGCGCCTACGCCACGGCCGTGACCCCGAACGACACCGAGTACGCCAAGCAGTGGGACCTCTTCGAGCCCACCGCCGGCATGAACGTCCCGGCCGCCTGGGACAAGACCACCGGCTCCGGCGTCACCGTCGCCGTGATCGACACCGGCTACGTCGCCCACTCGGACGTCGCGCCGAACATCGTCGCCGGCTACGACTTCATCAGCACGGCCGCCTACGCCCGTGACGGCGGCGGCCGCGACAACAACCCCGCCGACGAGGGCGACTGGAACGCCACCGACGGCGAGTGCGGCGTCGGCTCCAAGGCGAGCAACTCGTCCTGGCACGGCACCCACGTCGCGGGCACCATCGCCGCGGCCACGAACAACTCCAAGGGTGTCGCCGGCATCGCCTACGGCTCGAAGATCCAGCCCGTCCGCGTGCTCGGCAAGTGCGGCGGCTCCACCTCGGACATCGTCGACGCCATCACCTGGGCCTCCGGCGGCTCCGTCGCCGGCGTGCCGGCCAACGCCACCCCGGCCAAGGTCATCAACATGAGCCTCGGCGGCCCGGGCGCCTGCGGCACCAGCTACCAGAACGCCATCAACGCCGCCGTCGCCCGCGGTACGACCGTCGTCGTCGCGGCCGGCAACAGCAACGCGGACGCGGCCAACTTCTCGCCCGCCAGCTGCAACAACGTGATCAACGTGGCGGCGAGCAACCGCGCCGGCGACCGTTCGTACTACTCGAACTACGGCGCGATCATCGACATCGCCGCCCCGGGCGGTGAGACCCGCCGCGCCACCGACACGCCCGGCACCGTCACCACCCCCGAGAACGCGATCCTCTCCACCCTGAACGTCGGCACCACCACCCCCGGTGCCGAGAACTACAAGCCCTACCAGGGCACCAGCATGGCCGCCCCGCACGTCGCGGGTCTCGCCGCCCTGCTGAAGTCGGCGAACACCGCGCTGACCCCGGCCCAGATCGAGTCGGCGATCAAGTCCAACGCCCGCACGCTCGCCGGTACCTGCACCGGTGGCTGCGGCGCCGGTCTCGCCGACGCGGCCGCGACCGTCGCCGCCGTGACCTCGACCCCGCCCACCACGGGCTTCGAGAACACCGCTGACGTCACCATCGCCGACAACAGCACCGTGGAGAGCCCGATCACCGTCACCGGGAAGACCGGGAACGCCCCGGCCGCCCTCAAGGTCGGCGTGAACATCGTGCACACCTACATCGGTGACCTCAAGGTCGACCTGATCGCCCCGGACGGCAGCATCTACAACCTGCACAACCGCACCGGCAGCGGCACCGACAACATCAACCAGGTCTACACCGTCAACGCCTCCTCCGAGGTCGCCAACGGCACCTGGAAGCTGCGCGTCAACGACAACGCCGGCGGCGACACCGGCAAGATCGACTCCTGGAACCTGACCTTCTGATCAGGCGCCAACTCGGTCTGACGACCAGATAGTACGGACCAACGCGAACCCGCGGACCTGCTGATACACCTCGTATCGGCAGGTCCGACGGGTTTTCCCGGCACGAGACTGATTTCTGCGTCACAATCCGTGTCCGCCCGCCATCCGACCTCGTATTGTCGCCTCTCACAGGAAGGGCACAGGAGCTGGGGATCGAGAGGCTGGTGGCTGTGCGTGGTGGCGGCGACGGGGCACGCTGACACAAGTGTCGGACACGGAGAACTGATCAAGGCGGTCGACCGCGCGCTGACCACGCACGGCCGGGCGCTCCTGACCGGACCGGCCGGCGCGGGCAAGACCGAGGTCGTGCGCGCCGTCACGGCCGCGGCCGAGGCGCGCCGCGAGACCGTACTGGGTCTGGCTCCCGAGGCGGCCGACCAATGGATACCCGAGGCGTCCGCCGCCGCGCTCCTCGCCTCCGTACCCTGCGGCGCCCTGGAACAGCTCTCCGGCCCCCAGCGCACCGCCATCGCCCTGCTGCGCCGCGAGGCCGACGCCCCCCGGGCCGGCCGCGACCACATCGCCCTGCGCCTGGCCGTCGTCGAGGTACTGCGTACGCTCGCCGCCCGCCAGCCCGTCCTGCTCGTCCTCGACAACGCCCAGTGGCTCGACGCCGAGAGCACCGACCTGCTCCGCTTCGCCCTGCGCCTCACCCCGCCCGGCGTACGGGTCCTGGTCGCCGAATGCGTCCAGGGCGGGGTCCCCGTCGGCGAGCCCCTGTGCGGTCCCGGCGTCCCCGCGATACGGGTACCCGCGCTGGGCGCCGACGAAGTCGCCGAACTCCTGGTCCGCCACGGCCTCCCGGCCCGCCTCGCCGGCCGCATCCACCAGGCCAGCGGCGGCAACCCGCGGCTCGCCCTCGCCCTCGGCCACTCCCTCGCCGAAGCCGCCGAGGCACGCGACGGCAGCGCCCACCACGCCGACACCCTGCCCGTCTCCGGACAGGCCCGCGAGGTGGCCCGCCGACTCCTGGCCGCGGCTCCCGCCCAGGCCCGCCGCACCCTGCTGCTCGCCGCCCTCGCCGCCCGCCCCACCATCTCCCTGCTGCGCCGGGCCGGCCGCCCCGATGCCGATGCCGAACTGGCCGAGGCGGAACGGGCCGCGCTGGTCAGGGTGGGCGAGGACGGCACTGTGGAGTTCACCGCGGGAGCCCTGCCCACCGCCCTCGCCGCCGACGCCGGCTGGCCCGAACGCTCCGCCGGGCACGCGGCCCTGGCCGCCGCCGTCGACGATCCGATCCAGGCCGTACGCCACCGCGCGCTGGCCGTCGACAGCCCCGACCAGTGGCTCGCCGCGGAGATCACCGAGGCCGCGGCCGCCTGCCGCCGCCGGGGCCAGCGCGCCCTCGCCGCCGAACTGGGTCTGCTCGCCGCCGAACGCACACCGTCCTGGCTCGCGGGCGAGGAACTGGCCCGCCTGGTCACGGCCGCCGAGGACGCCGGCTGGGCCGGCCGCGCCGACCTCGCCCGCCGCGCCACCCGGGCCGTCCTGGCGCGCGACGCCTCCCCGGCCGACCGGGTACGGGCCCGGCTCGCCGTGATCGACGCCGCCGGGCAGGCCCTCGGCGCCCACGACGAAACCATCGCCCACGCCATGGACGAGGCCGCGGGGGACCCCTCGCTCCAGGCCGCCGTCCAGCTGCGGATCGCCTGGAAGCACAACCTCAGCGACGGCGACCCCGTCCGCTCCCGCGACGCGGCCGCCCGCGCCGGGGCGCTCGCCGCGCTCGGCGGCGACCAGGTCGCCGAAGCCATGGCCCTGACCGTACGGGCCCGCATGGGCCGCATCCTCGGCGACCCGGGCGCCGAGGCGATCCTCGCCGAGGCCCTCGCCCTGCCCGCCCCCGAGGTGCCGCTCGGCATGCGCAACGCACCCCAGTACCTCGCCGTCCGGCACGCCCTCTTCGACGACGGCCTCGACGACGCCCGCCGCCAGCTGATGGTCCTGCTGCCCGCCGTCCAGCGCACCGGCTCCGCCGAGGACGTCTTCGAGGTCCTGCGCAGCCTCACCGAGGTGGAACTGCGCAGCGGCCGGTGCGAGGCCGCCGGCGCCCACGCCCGCCGGGCCCTGGAGCTCACGATCGAGGCGGGCCTGTCGCCCGGCCCCGCCTGGTACGTCGCCGCGATGGCAGAGGGCATGGGCGGCAGCTTCGTGCGGGCCGAGAGCTACGCCCGGCGCGGCATCCAGGCATCTCAGGAGGAGCAGGACCAGGTCTTCCTCTCCCGCAGCCTGCACGCGCTCGGCCTCGTCGAACTCGCCACGGGCGAGGCGGCGAAGGCGGTCGCCACCCTGCGCCGGGTCGCCGAACTGGAGGCCGCCCAACAGGTGGTGGACCCCTCGATCCTGCGCTGGCACGGGGAGCTCGCCGAGGCCCTGATCGCCGCGGACGCACCCGACGAGGCCGCCCGGCTGCTCGCCTCCGTCCGTACCGTCGCCGTCGGCCTCGGCCGGACCGGGGTCGTCGCCGCCCTCGACCGGGCCCGGGGGCTGTGCCTGTCCGCACAGGGCGACGCCGATGCGGCCGTGCACATGCTGGAAGCCACGGCCCAGCGCTTCGTCGCGCTGCGACTGCCGCTGGAACGCGGCCGCACGCTGCTCGCCCTCGCCCGGGTGGAGCGCCGCCGACGCCGGCGGGCGCCGGCCCGCGCGGCGCTGCGGGCCGCGGCCGAGGTGTTCGACCGGGCCGGGGCCGTCCCCTGGGCGGAGCTCGCCGGGGAACCGGCTCCCGGCGACGGCGCCGGTGCGCAGGTGGCGGCGGCCGCGGCCCTGACCGAGGCCGAGTCCCGGCTCGCGCTGCTGGTCAGCCAGGGCGCCAGCAACCAGGAGGCCGCGGCGAAGCTGTTCCTCAGCGTCAAGACGGTGGAGTCGCGGCTGACCCGCATCTACCAGAAGCTCGACGTCCGGTCACGGGCCCAGCTGGCCACCGCGCTGCGCACGCGGTGACCGCACGGCCGGCCGTCTCCCCGGTCAGCAGCCGAGGTTGTTCCCGGGGGTCACCCCGAGCAGCTGGGTGAAGCTCTGGTACTTCGAGATCCGGCTCTGGACCTGGGCGGGGTTGCCGCCGTTGCACTCCAGCGAGCCGTTGATGGAGCGGATGGTCTCGCCGAAGCCCGCGCCGTTCACCATGGCGGCGTGGGCGGTCATCGTGCCGGGGCCGTTCTGGGTGTTCCAGTACCAGAGCGCCGTCTTCATGGCGACGGCCGGATCCTGCTCCACGAGGTACGGGTTGGCGAGGAGGTTGATGCCGAGGGCGTCCCCGGCCGCCTTGTAGTTGAAGTTCCAGCTGAGCTGGATGGGCCCGCGGCCGTAGTAGGCGGCCTGTCCGGCGGGACAGCCGTAGGGCTGGCTCGCGTCGCAGTAGTGGGGGTAGTTGGCGGTGTTCTGCTCCACGATGTGCACGAGTCCGCCCGTCTCGTGGGAGACGTTGGCGAGGAAGGCGGCGGCCTCGCGCCGCTTGGTGGTGTCGTCGCCGGTCTTGGCGAAACCGGGGTAGGCGGACAGCGCCGTGACCAGGCCGTTGTAGGTGTAGAAGAGGTTCCGGTTCGGGAACATCTGGTTGAACTGGGCCTCGGAGACCACGAATCCGGTCGGGTTGCCCGGATCCGGGTCCTGGCCGCCGCCGCAGGCGCCCTGGTCGGACCAGACGCCCCACTGGCCGGTGGTGCCGGGCGTCTCGCCCTGGGTCCACCACTTCGCCTGCCAGTTGTGGCCGCCGTGGGAGGCGGTCATGCCGTTCGTGTAGACGGCGGAGGAGGCCCAGGCGCCGGCGCAGGGGGGCGCCGCGGAGGCGGAGGAGGAGGGGAGGGCGATGGCCAGGCCGGCGGTGACGGCCGCGGCGGCCGCCAGCGCGAGGGCGCGACGGCGAAGCGCTCGTATCACGTAACTGCTCCTTCAGTGGGGGGAATTGCCGGGGGGCAACGGTGCCCACTGAAGCGAAAATGGTCTGAACCTGTCAAGGTCTAGACCAAATGAAACGCCGGTGTCACGCGTGATGCGTGACACCGGCGCGGAATCGAGCCGATCAGCTGCCCTGGGAGAGGTTCCCGGAGAGGATCGGGATGTTGCTGGCGATGTGCGAGAGGGCCTCGTCACCCTTGGCCTGGGTGGAGTTCTCGGTGCACTGCTGGTTCTGCGGGCTGGCGAGGACGTTGACGTCCTGGACGCCGATGTTGGCGAGGACCGCGAACAGGGACTGGGCGTTGACCTTGGCCGGCAGTCCGATGCAGAGCTTGTTGAGCGAGCCCTGCACGGCGCCGAGCTGCGGGCTCATCTTGCCGTGGGTCTCCTGGTTGCCGAAGATCTGGGCCGAGCCGTTGCCGTTGACGGTGTTCACGCCGTTGTCGTTGCCGATCGCCATCGCGGGGGAGGCGACTGCGGCACCCGCGCCGAGCACGGCTGCGGTGGCGGCTGCGGTGGCCATGAACTTCTTGAACATGTGGGGATCCTTCTGGTCGCACTGTCGCGTGTGATGGCTGCCCTCGGCGGGACGTGCTGATCAACTGTCGACGGCGCCCGGGGTTATCCCCACTCACCCGAGTGGCCCAATGCGGGTTGAGCCACCCCCGGCCCTGACGGCGGGGGCGGGCTCCTCGTGGCCGAGGGTCAGCCGGTCTTGCGGCGGACCTTCTTGTTCTTCCCGCCGGGGCCGCTGCTGGCGCCCTGGACCTTCGCCCGGCTCTGGTGCGCCTGCTGGGACTGGGCGTTCGCGGCGTTGCGGTCCAGGGCCTCCCGGAACTTGCGCTTGGCCGCGTCGGCGGGGGACTCGTCCTGCGGGGTGTCGGTTTCGTCAGCCATTTTGTCCTCCTGGGGTGATCAAGCCGTTTCAGTCTGTCAGCTGGCGTCCCCGCTGACCAGCGACTTCCCCTGGACTCCAAGCACTGCTTGGGGAGGCCATAAGTTGTGGTTATGAGGTCATAAAGGGATGCCGGGTGCTGAGTTAGGTTTACCTTCGTTTAGGGTTCCCTTTGATCCACCTTGCCGTCGCTCGAAGGGAACCTCTGCCATGCCTCGCCCTCTGCGGGTAGCAATCGTCGGTGCCGGCCCCGCCGGAATCTATGCCGCCGACGCGCTGCTGAAGTCCGAGGCCGCCGTCGAGCCCGGTGTGTCCATCGACCTCTTCGAGCGGATGCCGGCGCCCTTCGGCCTGATCCGGTACGGCGTCGCCCCCGACCACCCGCGGATCAAGGGCATCATCACCGCCCTGCACCAGGTGCTCGACAAGCCGCAGGTGCGTCTCTTCGGGAACGTCGACTACCCGAACGACATCAGCCTCGACGAGCTGCAGTCCTTCTACGACGCCGTGATCTTCTCCACCGGCGCCACGGCCGACCGCGCCCTGACCATCCCGGGCGTCGAGCTCGACGGCTCCTACGGCGCCGCCGACTTCGTCTCCTGGTACGACGGCCACCCGGACGTCCCGCGCACCTGGCCGCTGGAGGCCGAGAAGGTCGCCGTGCTCGGCGTCGGCAACGTCGCCCTCGACGTGGCGCGCATCCTCGCCAAGACGGCCGACGAGCTGCTGCCGACCGAGATCCCGGCGAACGTCTACGACGGGCTCAAGGCGAACAAGGCCCTCGAGGTGCACGTCTTCGGCCGCCGCGGACCGGCTCAGGCCAAGTTCAGCCCCATGGAGCTCCGTGAGCTGGACCACTCGCCCAACATCGAGGTCATCGTCAACCCCGAGGACATCGACTACGACGAGGGCTCCATAGCGACCCGCCGGGCCAACAAGCAGGCCGACATGGTCGCCAAGACCCTGGAGAACTGGGCGATCCGCGACATCGGCGAGCGCCCGCACAAGCTGTTCCTGCACTTCTTCGAGTCGCCCGCCGAGATCCTCGGCGAGGACGGCAAGGTCGTCGGGCTGCGCACCGAGCGCACCGAGCTCGACGGCACCGGCAACGTCAAGGGCACGGGCCAGTTCACCGACTGGGACATCCAGTCCGTCTACCGGGCCGTGGGCTACCTCTCCGACGAGCTGCCCAAGCTGCCCTGGGACGTCGAGTCCGGCACGGTCCCGGACGAGGGCGGCCGTGTGATCGAGGCCGGCGGCCACCTGCAGTCGACCTACGTCACCGGATGGATCCGGCGCGGACCCGTCGGCCTGATCGGCCACACCAAGGGCGACGCGAACGAAACCGTGGCGAACCTGCTCGCCGACCACGCCGAGGGCCGCCTGAGCGAGCCGGCCTCGCCGGCGCCGGAGGCCGTCGAGTCCTTCCTCGCCGAGCGCAGCGTCCGCTACACGACGTGGGAGGGCTGGCACCGGCTGGACGCGGCCGAGAAGGCCCTCGGTGAGCCCCAGGGCCGCGAGCGGGTGAAGATCGTCGAGCGCGAGGAGATGCTCGAGGCGAGCGGAGCGTAACCCGCGAGGGCCGGGACCCCACCGGGCTCCCGGCCCGCTGTACGTGCTCCGGCGCGCCCGGTGGCGGCCGCTGTCCGGGCAACGGCACGGCAGCGCCCTCAAGCGCCCCGGTCCCGCTCCAGCACGCCCCGTACGAAGGCCGCCTGCCCGGCGTGCTGGAGGTCGTCCGCCAGCACGCTGACCAGGCGGACCCCGAGGGTGACCGGCGGGTCCCAGCGCTCGTCGACCACCCGTTCCAGGTCGGCGGCGGTCAGCCCCCGGACGAACCGCGCGGTGCGCTCGTGCACCGCGTCGAAGTACCCCAGCAGCAGCTCGCCCGAATCGACCCGCACGGTGTAGACGTCCCGCGGCGAGTGCCCGTACCCGGTCGCCCCGGCGGGCAGCGGCAGCGCGAACCGGTCCGACCACCCGTCGGAGTCCCACACCTGCTCGGTGTCGGCCGCGTCCGCGAGGTGGTCGTCCTGGATCCGGGTCAGATGCCAGACCAGCCAGGTGATCGAGTTCGCCGCCGGGTCCACGCGGGCGTTGAGCAGGTCCGCCGGGACCCCCTCCACGACCTCGTGCACGACCTCCCGGATGCGTCCGAACCCGTCGGCGATGATGTCCTTGGCCTTCATGCACCCACCATGCAAGGGCGGGGGGCCCGGCCGCCGCGAGCGACACGCGGGGTCAGCGGGTGGCGTCCGCCTTCTCCGCGTTCTCCGCCTTCTCGACCGTCACGGCCGCCGTGGCCGGCTCGGCCGCAGCCGCCGGTCCGGAGGCCGTCGGCCGAATGCCGTGACCACCGCGCAGGCCGATCCAGCTGATCACGGCGACCAGCGCGAAGGCCACGGCTCCGATCCCGAAGGTGAGGGTGAAACCGGACTCGGCGGGCAGCGGAGGGACCCCCGCCGGCAGGTGCTCGATGGTCTTGGAGGCCAGGATCGTGGTGACGACCGCGCTGCCGATCGCGCTGCCGGTGGAGCGGGAGATCGAGTTGATGCCGTTGGCGATGCCGCTCTGGTGGTGCGGGACGCTGGACATGATCACGGCGGGCATGGCGGCGTAGCCGAAGCTGACGGCCGCGCCGACCACGAGCCCGGCACCGATCACCGAGAAGCTGTGCTGGTGGTCCAGGACGAGCCAGGCGAAACCGGCCGCGCCGAGTCCGGCCGCGAGCGCCAGCGCCGTGCGCGGACCGCGGTGGCGCACGATCTGGCCGCCCACGGGCGAGGCGAGCAGCGAGACGATGGCGCCGGGCAGCAGGAACTGCACGGACGCGCGCAGGATGGACGCGTCGAAGCCGTAGCCGGTGAGCGCCTCGGGCATCTGGACGAGGTACGAGACGCCAAGGAAGTTCGCGAACATGCCGAAGCCGACGAGGACGCCGGCCAGGTTGGCCATGAGCACGGGGCGGTGGACGAACATCTTCATGTCGACGAGGGGCTCGCGCACCTTGCGCTCGACGAGCACCCAGGCGGCGGTCATGACGGCGGCGCCGGCGAAGCTGCCCAGCGTGCGGGCGGAGCCCCAGCCCCACTCGTGGCCCTGGGAGATCGGCAGCAGGAGCAGCAGCAGCGCGATGCCGAGGGTCAGGGCTCCGAGGAAGTCGGTGCGACCGCCGGTCTTGTGGCGGGTCGCGGGAACCAGGAACACGACCGCGAGCAGGGCGAGGACCGCGAAGCCGGTCGCCATCCAGAAGGCGTTGCGGTAGTCCGCGCCGGAGCCCGAGGTGAGCAGCCCGGTCGCGACGAGGGCGAGCCCGCTGCCGAATGCGAGCGTGCCGCTGACCAGGGCCATCGCGCCCGGAAGCTTCTGCGGGCGGACCTCCTCGCGCAGGACCGAGAGGGCCAGCGGGAAGATCGCGGTGGCCGCTCCCTGGAGCACCCGGCCCAGGATGAGCAGCGGCAGCGAGGACGCCAGCGCGGCGATGACGGAGCCGACGACCATCACGCCGAGCACGGCGACCAGGGTGGGCTTCTTGCCGTGCTGGTCGCCGAACCGGCCCAGCAGCGGGGTGAAGACGGCGGCCGACAGGAGGGTGGCGGTGGTCACCCAGCTCACGTTGGCCGTCGTGGTGCCGAGGTCCTGGCGGATGAGGCCGAGGATCGGGACCGGCAGGGTCTGCATCATCGACACGACCATGGCGGCCAGGCTCAGGGCGAAGACGATGACCGTCTCGTTCCGGTGCCCGGCGGCCGGGATGGCGGGGGAGGGGGTGCTCATGGCTGGGGTGAACCTTCTTCGTGTTTCGGAGCTGAAGAGCTTCGGAACGCAGATGTTTGACCTTCTCAAGTAACTCGACCGACGGTAGACGTGGATAGTTAAGGTGGTCAAGTAAACAATTGATAATGTGAAGCTTCCTGAGTACGCTCCAGGTATGAGCGACACCGCCACGCAGACCCCCACCAAGCTCCAGCTGCTGGAGCTGCTCGCCGCGATCGGCACCGCCCAATGGCGCGAGTTCGCGGCCGCCGCGGCCCATTACGGCCTCACCTCCACCCAGGCCAGGGTCCTCGCCCAGCTCGACGGCCCCGTACCCATGCGCGGCCTCGCCACCCTGCTGGTGTGCGACGCCTCGAACGTGACCGGCATCGTCGACCGCCTGGAGGCCCGCGAGCTGGTGCGCCGGGAAGCGGACCCCGCCGACCGCCGCGTCAAGAACGTCGTCGCCACGGACGCGGGCCGCGAGGTCATCCGTCGCGTGCGCGAGGAGATGCAGGCCATGCACGGGGCCCTGGATGCCCTCGACGAGGCGGAGAGCGCGACGCTCTACGCCCTGCTGGGCCGCCTGCGCCCCTCGATGGAGAAGGGCACCTGAAGTAGCCTCGGCCTCCATGAGCACTTTGCAGACGATCAACGACGTGTCCGTGCTGATGTGCGAGGACGAGGGCGAGGTCATCGCCGGTGAACGCGAGGCACTCGACTGCATCGGCGACGCCGGCTACCAGGGTGCCCAGTGGGTCGTCATCCCCGCCGGGCGGTTCGACGACGCGTTCTTCCGGCTGGGCACCCGCGTCGCCGGAGCGATCATCCAGAAGTTCGTCCAGTACCGGGTCGGGATCGTCGTCCTGGGCGACATCTCGCGCCACACGGAGGCCAGTCCGGCGCTGCGCGACTTCGTCCGGGAGTGCAACCGCGGGACGCAGACGTGGTTTCTCGCCGATGCCGCAGAGCTGGGCGAGCGACTGGCCGGGCCGGCGGCGTGAGCGGCGCCGGCGCGCTGTGCGTCCTGCGGGCGGCCGACCGAACCGCCACCGTCTGGAAGAACGGCGGGGGAGTCACCCGGGAGATCGCTGCCTGGCCCGAGGGCGCTGACATGGACGGATTCGGCTGGCGCGTGAGCCTGGCCGAGGTCGCCGCCGACGGCCCGTTCTCGGCCTTCCCCGGCATCGGGCGCACCCTGACCCTCGCCGAGGGCGCGGGCATGGACCTCACGGTGGCGGGCGTACGCCGAGTCGTGGACGAGCGGTTCGCGCCGCAGGACTTCCCCGGGGACGAGCCGACCGACTGCCGGCTGCTCTCCGGCCCGGTCGTGAACTTCAACGTGATGTACCGCAGGGGCGCGGTGGAGGCGCAGACCGCCGTCGTACGGGGCGCGCTCGCCCTCGCGGCCCCGCCGGGCGGGACGCTGCTGGTGGTCGCGCTGGAGGGGACGGCCGTACTCGAACGGGCCGGTGACCGCGCGGAGCTGCTCCCGTACGACGCGGCCCTGCTGACGGGGCCGCTCGACTGCCGGGTCCGTACGGGCGGGCGCGCGGCCGTCGTACGGTTCGCCCAGGCCCAGGCCCAGGCCCAGGCCTAGCGGGTGCGGGTGTGGGTGCGGGTGCCCAGCTTGATCCACTTCGCGGTGCTGGGGACGCCCTTCGCGTTGAGCAGGAAGAGCATGTAGTACCCAGGCGGGGCGTCGGCCGCGCCCGGCGGCGTGCGGAGCCCGATCGTGGAGCCGTGGACCCCGGTGATCCGGAGGTCCAGGTGGCGCTGGCTGGTGTTCACCGAGTGCGTGACGGTCGTCGGGGCCAGCAGCACGGCGCGTTTGACGTCCTCCGGCGTCGAGCTCGTGACCTGGAAGGCCGTGTCGTGGCCGAGGTCGCCCGCCGGGGCCCGGTCGAGCGCCGGCCGGGCGCCCCGGTGCAGGTAGGCGGGCTCGTACAGCTCGATGCTGCCGTCCATCCCGTCCTTGATGTCCGGATCGTTGGCGATCTGCTGGAGCTCGTCGCCGGTGACCATCATCCGGCCGTCCGGCAGGACCAGGGCGTTGGAGTGGTAGCCGCGGGGCAGCCGCTGGGCGGGCCCCAGCCTCCAGCGGCCGTGCGCGTCGCGCACTTCGATCTGCCGGTACTTCAGGTCGGCCTTCGGGTTGAAGGGCCCGTTGCCGTAGTTCCGGGTGTCCAGGGCGCCGTTCACGGTGAGCAGCGTCCCGTCCGGCAGGATCAGGGTCCCGTCCTGGGTGCGGCCGAAGGCCCTCGGCTCCTCGATGCTCCAGCGGCCCCCGGACAGCCGGTACGTGAGCGGGTCGCGCGGGTCGCCGCCGAGCACCAGAACGGAGTCCGGGCCCCGAAGGCCGGCAGGCAGCGGCACCGCCGAACCGTAGCCCCGGAAGTCGGCGGGCCGCCGGGGCAGGTCGGTGCGGGTGTCCTTGACCGGGTCGAAGAGCCACTGCTGGTCGGCGTCGCGGCCGAGCCCGTAGATCTTTCCGTCCCGCAGCGAGAAGAGGTGCGGGTAGTCGTTCCGGAAGGGGGCGTCCGACCGGAGCCGCTCCGAGGGGACGTTCGCCGGGATGTCGTACGAACGCCAGGGCACGGGGCGCCCGAGCGCGGGGAAGCGCTCCACCACCGGAGTGGGTGTGCCCGTGCCGCGCTCGGACTGGCCGGACATGATGATCTGCCGGCCGTCCGGCCCGGTCACGACCGAGGGGTACCAGCGCCCCACCGACATGTCTCGGTTGCGGAACCACTTCTCGGTCCACGGGTCGAAGACGAAGGACAGCTTGGCGCCGCTCCCGCCCTTCCCGCCGACGTTGCCGCCGAACACCCCGACCATGCCGTTGGGGAGGTAGGAGTGGCCGGCGCAGAAGAACGGCGCCGGGCGCGGGGCGTAGGCGCCGTCGGGCATCAGGACCACCGGCGGCGGCACGTTCTTGAAGGCCCTCGCCCCGGTCCCCCGGGCCGGGTCCCAGAGGTAGGCGCGGCCCGCGTTCGTCCGGCCGACCGTGTTGGTGGGTCCGGTCTCCTTCGTGGGATCGGCCTCCACGCGCTCGAAGGAGAAGAGCAGCACCTTGCCCGTCGGCAGCTGGGCGACGTGGACGCCGAAGTCGGGGGAGGGGAAGAACTCGGTGAAGCGGCCGAACCGGGCCGCGTCGAACTTCGCGTTGGCCGTGCGCTGGGACTCCTGCAGGGAGGCCAGGCTCGCCGTGCGCTTCGACTGCGGATACCCCTGGGTGCCCTTGGCCGCCTCGCGCAGCCGGGTGTGGGCGCGGGCGTGGTCCTCGCCGAGCACCGCGGCCTCGTCGCCGGTGTGGTGGGCCGCGGCGAGGGCCGGGGCGGCGCCGGCCAGCGCGACGGCCAGGGCGGTGGCCAGCGCCAGCGCCGACAGGGCGGTGGAGCGTGGTGCGCGGGACATGGGACTCCTCACCGCAGGAGGGCCCGGCGCCCCGGCCGGCTCCAGTACCCGCTGATTGCCTGAAGGACCTCGCCGATATTAGGACGAACCGGAACGGACAGCGGGTGCGACTCGGTACGCCGGGTCGGCTGGGGCCATTCAGTGGAGCGATTTGGGTCGATTAATCGTTTCTGCGGTGATGCTTCTCGGCCATCGAGGTGAGACCGTGTGCCCGTCGGCCGCCGGGGTCCGCCGCGGACCGCTATCCATGGCGATGTGATCAAGACCCTCCGTACCGGATTCACCGCAGCCGCCGTGACCGCGACGCTCCTCGCGCTCACCCCCGCCGCCGGGGCCTCGTCCTCGGCGCCCGCGGCCCCCACCGACCAGGTGACCGTGGACGTCGCCTCCGTGAACGGATCGGGCTGCCGTCCAGGCAGTGCCGCCGTCGCCGTGTCGCCGGACAACTCGGCCTTCACCGTCACCTACAGCGAGTACCTGGCCCAGGCAGGCGGCGGTGTCTCCGCCGTCGAGGGCCGCAAGAACTGTCTCCTCTCCCTCGACGTCCACGTCCCGCAGGGCTACACCTACGCCGTGGCCAAGGTGGACTACCGCGGCTTCGGCAGCCTCGCGCCGGGCGCGGTCGGCACGCAGAAGGCCAGCTACTACTTCCAGGGCATGAGCCAGACCGCGCAGCGGACCCACAAGTTCAACGGCGAGCTCGTCGACAACTGGCAGGCGACCGACACCACGGGCATCGAGGCCCTGGTCTTCGCGCCCTGCGGCGAGCAGCGCAACTTCAACATCAACACCGAGCTGCGCGCGGAAGTGGGCACCTCGGACCCGGCGCACACCAGCTTCATGGCGCTCGACTCGACGGACGGCAGCATCAACAGCGTCTACCACTTCTCCTGGAAGCAGTGCCCGGTCCGGCGCTGACCGGCCGGATTCCGTACCCCACGCGCAGGGGCCCGCCGTCCTGGCGGGCCCCTGCGGCGCACTCCGGGGACGTGCTCCGGGGACGTGCTCCGGCGGGCCGGGCCGCGGTTCAGGCGGACGCGCGCCGCACCAGCGCGGTGGAGGTGATCACCGGTTCGGGCGCGTGCCGCTCGCCCGGGCCGGCGTTCAGGGTGCGCATCAGCAGCCGCGCCATCAGACGGCCCATGCCCTCGATGTCCTGGCGCACGGTCGTCAGCGGCGGATCGGCGCTCTCCGCCACCGGTTCGGCGTCGTCGAAGCCGACCAGGGCCACGTCCCCCGGTACCGTCAGGCCGCGTTCCCGCAGCACGTCCAGCGCGCCGGTCGCCATCAGGTCGTTCGCGGCGAAGACGGCATCGATTCCTGCGTCCCGGTCCAGCAGTTCCGCCATCGCGCGGGCTCCGCCCGCCGGGGTGAAGTCCCCCTCGGCGAACAGCTCGGGGCCGGCGGACGCCAGTGCGTCCCGGTAGCCGGAGAGCCGGTCGGCCGCCGAGGTCTGGTCCAGGGGTCCGGCGATGTGCGCGATCCGCCTGCGGCCCTGTGCCAGCAGGTAGTGCACCGCCTCCCGCGCGCCCCCGCGGTTGTCGGCATCGACGTAGGTCACGGCGTCGTGCCCGCCCGGACCGGTGGTCCAGCCGGGACGGCCGCCGAAGACCGTGGGCATGCCGATCCGGCGGGTGATGGCGGGCAGCGGATCGTCGGTGTGCAGGGAAAAGGCGAGGGCCCCGTCGACGTGGCCGCCCGCCAGGTAGCGCTCGATCCGGTCGTAGTCGCCGCTGTCCTCCACCAGCAGCAGGACCAGCTGGGTGTCGTGCGCGGTCAACTCCTTCGCGATGCCCCGGATCTGGCGCGAGAAGAACGGGTCCGAGAAGATCCGGACCTCCGGCTCGGCGATGATCACCGCGACGGCCCCGGTGCGCCGGGTGACCAGGGTGCGGGCCGCGTGGTTGGGTACGTACCCCAGCTCCCGGATCGCCGCGTGCACCCGGTCCACCAGGTGCGGGCGGACCCCGTCCCCGCCGTTGACCACGCGGGAGGCGGTGGCCCGGGACACCCCGGCGTGCTCCGCGACGGCTTCCAGGGTGGGGCGGCCGCCGGGACGCGGTTCGGTCACGGGTGCTCCTCCAAGATGTCCATGGCGGGAGGCCGCACGGCGCCGCCCCTCGCCGGACAGCAGGGTATACAAAGATCACCTCCGGGCGTGGGCGCGGGGTGAGGCTCCGGGCGTCCCGGGAGGCGCCTACCGGCCCGGCCCGGCCCGGTACACAGGGGCCCGGCCGGCGTCAGAGCTCCGGGACGAACGGGAGGTAGTCCGTGTCGGGGCCGGAGGGGATCACCGCGTAGCTGCTCTCGGGAAGTTCGTTCCACACACCGGGCAGGTCTCCGAGCGGCTCGGACACCACGAGGCGGGTCTCGTCCGAGACCTCCCTGAGGTAGGGCAGCTCGGGGTGGAGATGCCGGACGGTCTCGGCCCTGGTGCTGTAGAAGAGCGACCGGGACTTCCCCTGGCTGGAGTAGCGGAAGGCCCAGACCCGTACGCCGTCACTCACCGCCACCGTCATCTGGAGCGGTTCCGCGACGCCGTGCTCCTTGCCGAGGCGCTCCACGAACCCCGCCATCCTGGCCACCGCCCCCGGCACGTCCTGGTCGAGGCCGAAAGTGACCGCCAGGTAGAACATCACCTCGGAGTCGGTGGACCCTTCGATGGACGGGAAGAGCGCCGGGTCGACGGCCATGCACAGGTCGCGCTGCAGCCGGTGGAAGTCCGCGATCGCCCCGTTGTGCATCCACAGCCAGCGGCCGTGGCGGAACGGGTGACAGTTGGACTGCTGGACGGCCGAACCGGTCGAGGCGCGGACGTGAGCGAAGAACAGCGGCGAGCGGACGTGCGCGGCGAGCTCCTGCAGGTTGCGGCTGTTCCATGCCGGGCCGACGTCGCGGAAGACCGCCGGTGTGCCGTCCCCGTCCGCGCTGTACCAGCCGATGCCGAAACCGTCGCCATTGGTCGGTTCGGCGCCCATCCGGGCACGGAGGCTCTGGTTGATCAGCGAGTGCTCCGGGCGGTAGAGCACGGTGTCGAGGAGCATGGGCGAACCCGAGTAGGCGAGCCAGCGACACATGCGCACCATCCCCTTCGCGACCTGCTCCGAGCCTAACCCCGCTGACGTCGGGGTTCTCGCGGGACAGGCTGCTCCCGGGGCCGCGGGTCAGGAGAAGAGCCAGCGCGTCTGGCTGTACCCGCCCTTGCCGAAACCGAAGGCCGTGGCCGGGCGGACCGCGAAGACCACGGCCTCGCCCGCGCCGGGATTGACGAACACGCCGTCACCCACGTCGAAGTGCCATTCGGGGCCGTACTTCGCCTCCCAGGCGGCCGCGAGCCGGCGCAGCCGGCCGGGATCCGTGACCCGGACCGCCCTACCCTCGACGACCAGGTCGAATCCCTCGTGAAGGGTGTTGGTGCCCGTGGTGAGGACGACGTGCGCGTTGCCGCGGAGGTTCTTGGCCTTGCGTTCCTGCGGCCCGGTGCAGAAATGCAGCGCGCCGTCCGCCCAGACGCCGATCAGCGGGGTGACGTGCGGCCGAGCGTCGGGCCGTACGGTCGTCAGCCAGTACAGCTCCGCGGCGGCCAGCCGGGTGACGGCGTCCCGCCACGGCACGGCCGCCGCCCGCTCGTCGCTGTAGCGGGCGTCCAGCTCGGCACGGGGTTCCTCGTCGGGCATGGGTGTCCTCCTGATGCGGTCGTCCACCAGCCTGTCCCCGGGCACCCCGCCCGTCCACCGGGGGCCGGCCGGTGACCTCGAACCGGAGCAGGTCATGCCGGCCGGCCGGCCGGGCGGGCGAGGGGCGCGTTCTCCGCCCCGGTCGACGCGCGGCGGCGTCGTCCACGCGGGGGCCCGTGTGGACGACGCCGTGCCGGCGGGGCGGTCAGTGGCCGAAGTCGAACCAGTTGACGCTCACGAAGTCGGCCGGCTGGCCGCTGGTGAAGGTCAGGTAGACGTCGTGGGTGCCGGTGACCGCCGAGATGTTCGCGGGTACCGTGCGCCAGCTCTGCCAGCCGCCCGTGGACGCGATCGAGAAGCTGCCGATCGGGGCCGAGGACGGACTGTCGAGCCGTACCTCGACCAGCCCGCTGACCCCGCCCGCCGCACCGCTCGCCACGCGGCCGTAGAACTGCCTGGCCGGTGCCGAACCGAAGTCCACGCCCCGGAACAGCGCCCAGTCGCCGTTGCCGATCGCCGTGAGGTCCTGGCCGCCGCCGCTGTCCGCGGTGGTTTCCTTGACCACGCCCGACTGGCCGTCGTACGACTCCGCCTGGATCGCGGTGTACGCGTCACGGTGACCCGGCGGCGTGGTGGGCGGGGTGGTGGGCGGCGTGGTGGGGGGTGTCGTCGGGGGAGTGGTGGGCGGCGTGGTGCCGCCGGTCGAGCGGAGGACGGACACGTAGTCGACGACCATGGCGTGCCCGGGCTGGGTGCCCGCGTCGGGTCCGCCGCCGAAGGCGTCCGGGAAGCCGCCGCCCATGGCGACGTTCAGGATGATGAAGTAGCCGTGGTTCGTGGCATTGGTCCAGGTCGCCGCGTCCACCTGATTGGCGCGCACCGTATGGAAGTTGAACTCGTCGACGTAGAAGCGCATCTCCTCGACGGCGGTCGAGCGGTCCCATTCGACGGCGTACGTGTGGAAGCCGGCCTGGCAGCTGGCGCCGGGGCAGACGCGCTGGCCGCCGATCCCGGAGGTCTCGTTGCAGGGGCCGCCCGGGCTCGTGCCGCAATGCAGGGTCGCCCAGACGTTGTTGAGGCCCTGGACGTTCTCCAGGATGTCGATCTCGCCGATGCCCGGCCAGTTCCACCAGTTGCCCCGGTAGGGGGCGCCGAGCATCCAGAACGCGGGCCAGTAGCCCTTGGCGGCCGGGCCCGTCACGTTCGGCATCTGGATGCGGGCCTCCGAACGGAGCGTGCCGCCCGCCGGGGGTTCGAAGTCGGCGCGCCGGGTCTCGATGCGTCCGGACGTCCAGTTGCCGGCGGCGTCCCGGCGCGGCGTGATGCGCAGGTTGCCCGCGCCGTCGAGGGAGACGTTGGAGGGGTCGGCGGTCATCGTCTCGATCTCGCCGGTACCGAAGTTGGCGGGTCCGCCGGGGTAGGACGTGCCGGTGGTGTACTGCCAGTTGTCGGTGTTCACCCCGGATCCCGCGGCTCCGTCGAAGTCGTCCAGGAACACCCGGGACCAGCCGGCCGGTGTGGGGGGAGCCGCGGCCGTCGCGGGCAGGGCGACGCCCGCGGCGGCTGCCGCGACCACGGAGATCGTGCTGAGCGCGGCTAAGACGGCCCGCCGGACCGTCCGTCGCTTCCTGCCGGATATCTCGTGCATGGGTGCCCTCTCTGAAGCGCGCCGAGGCGCGGTGCGGGGGGGAAGGGTCAGCGGGTTCGGCGCCTTGAGAGCGCTCTCAGAGCGGCGCCGCTGGACACTGTCCTCCGCGCCCTCACCGGCCGTCAAGAGATTGAACCGGCAAAGCGCTTATGGGCATGGGGAGTTCAACCATTGAACGCGAAGGGGTTCGCGAGGTTCGCGAGGGTCGCGAGGGTCGCGAGGGTCGCGAGGGTCGCGGGGGTCGCGTGGGCCCCGGGCGACGGCGATACCGCCGACCGGGGCCCGTACCGGCGCCCAACGGGGAGCCGCGGGGCCCGGCGCTCACCCGTACGGATCAACTCGCCGTATTTCACGGCGGCGGCCCGATCACCTCTTCGGCCCCGGGCAGGTCGTGCACGGAGGCCGCCGTCCCGGTCAGCGGCAGCAGACCGGCCAGCGGGCACGGCACGGGCGTCTCGTGGTCGACCTCCCAGTGCCCGACCGTGTTCCCCCTGGAGCGGTCCATGGTGCAGACGGCGTACAGGTTGCCGGCGCAGCCCCGGCACAGCAGCGGCCGATGGGCGGTCGTCACGGCCGGTCCGGCGGGGGAGCCGCGGCCGGGAGGACAGGGCGACTTGAGCCCGGGGTCCGGACCGGGCCCGGGCTCCCGTCGCGGAGTGCGTGCGCGCCCGGCTCCGGCGTGCCGCGCGCGGCACGCTCTTGTAGCGTCGTCCGCGACAGGATTCCCGGTGATCCGACCGGAGTCCGCCGGCCGGTTCGCTCACGCGGAACACGTCCCGTCAGCGCGCCGAGCCACCCGTGTGCCGCCCGCGTCGGAGCCGAGCCGATCCGCCCCTCGCGACGCGACCGGGCGCACGCGCAGCCCCCGTGAGAGAGGCCGTGCCGATGTCGAAGGATGTCCCGATAGCGAGCCTGCTGCGTGTGGAGAGGGGCGTCGCCGCCCCCGAGGAACTGGCCGCGATCGCGGTCGTCGTCGCGTGTTACGCCCACCGGCCCGCCGACGGCCGTGACGCGGCCGCCGGCTCCGGGCCCGGCCGCCGGCGGGCCGCCCTGTCGGCGGCCGGCTGCTGGGCAG
>NZ_JBSGXU010000081.1:0-33575 GCF_053610205.1 Streptomyces sp. NPDC054932
GTACGCGGCGCCCCCCTCGCGGACGGTCCGTTCCGGGCCGTTCCGGGCCCTTCCGGTCAGTGCTTCTCGGCCTCCGGGGCCTCGCCCTCGGCCGTCGGCGCCTTGCGCAGCTCGGCCTTGGCCGGTTCGCCCTTCGTCAGCACGGACGCCTCCACCTTGGCCACGGCGGGGGCACCGGCAGCGGCATCGGCGTCCTTCTTCGTCCCGGCGCCGGTGTCCGCGGCGGCCGGGTCCTTGCCGTCACCGCCCTCACCGCCGGAGGTGTCCGGCTCGACGACCTCTTCCCGGCCCGGCCGCAGCTTCGCCGAGAGCACGAAGTAGACGACCGCCAGCACGAAGACGACGATCGAGGTCCAGACGTTCAGCCGGACGCCCAGGATGTGGTGCGCCTCGTCGACGCGCATGTACTCGATCCAGCCGCGGCCGACGCAGTACGCGGCGACGTACAGGGCGAAGGCCCGCCCGTGGCCGAGCGTGAAGCGGCGGTCGGCCCAGATCACCAGCAGCGCGACGCCGATGCACCACAGCGACTCGTACAGGAAGGTCGGGTGGTAGGTCCCGGCGTCCCGGTTCGGGCCCGCGCTGATCTCCACCGCCCACGGCAGGTCGGTGGCTCGGCCGTAGAGCTCCTGGTTGAACCAGTTGCCCCAGCGTCCGCAGGCCTGGGCCAGCGCGATACCGGGGGCCAGGGCGTCCGCCCAGGCCGGCAGCGGGATCCCGCGCAGGCGGCAGCCGATCCAGGCACCCACCGCGCCGAGCGCGATGGCGCCCCAGATGCCGAGTCCGCCTTCCCAGATCTTGAAGGCGTCGACCCAGTTGCGGCCCTCGCCGAAGTAGAGCTGGTAGTCGGTGATCACGTGGTAGAGGCGACCACCGACCAGGCCGAAGGGCACGGCCCACACAGCGATGTCCGCGACCGTGCCCGGCTTTCCGCCGCGCGCGATCCATCGCTTGTTGCCGAGCCATACGGCGAGGAAGACGCCGATGATGATGCAGAACGCGTAGCCGCGGAGCGGGATCGGTCCGAGATGGATCACGCCGGTCGACGGACTGGGGATGTAAGCAATGTCCATGGCAGACATGACGCTACCCTGCCGGGCGGTGCGTACCGCAACCCGCCCGGCAGGACGAAACCAAATCCAGACATGAACGCGGCCTCGGTCAGTCCTGCGAGGACCCGCCGGAGGAGCTGTTCGAGGTGCCGGAGGCGGACCTGTTCGAGGACGTCCCGGAGGAGCTGCCGGAGGATGCGCCGGAGCCCGTCCGCGACGCCGACGGCGAGGCCTTGACCCCCGACTTCGCTGCGGATCCAGGGCTGGCGCTGCTCGAAGCAGAGGCCTTCCCGGCCCCGTCCTCGGCGCCGCCGGAGCCCTTGGCCGCGGCTTCCACCTGCTCCTTCAGCTTCTGCGGGGTCACCTGGTTGGCCTGGTCGGAGAGGATGTCCTTGCCGTTCAGCAGCACGGTCGGGGTGCCCCGGAGCTGCGCGGCGGTGAAGGCCTCGTCCGACTTGCCCACCCAGGTGTTGTGCGTGCCGTCCTCGACGCACGAGCGGAACTCGGGGGTGTCCAGCCCGTCCACCTTGCCCGCCAGTTCCAGCAGCTTGGCGTTCTTGCCGTAGGCGTCGTCGACTTCCTGCGGCTGGTTCTGGAAGAGCAGGTCGTGGTACGCCGTGAACTTGCCCGCGTCCTGCGCGCAGGCCGCCGCATTGGCCGCCTTCAGCGAGCCGCTGCCGCCCATCCTCCGGTCGATGAGCGTGACCAGGTGGTAGTCGACCTTGAGCAGCCCCTTGGCCTCCAGGTCGTGGATGACGTCGCGGTAGTTGTCCTCGAAGAACTTGCAGGCGGGGCAGCGGAAGTCCTCCCAGACGGTGAGGGTGGACTTCGCCTCCGGCTTGCCCGCCTGGATGGCGAGGGCGTCCTTCCCGGTGGCCCCGGAGGGGGCGACCACGGGGCCCGCCTTGTCGGAGCCGCTCTTGCCGGTGTTGGCCGCGATCACGCCGACGACGGTCGCCAGGCCGAGGACGCCGACCACCGCCGACGCCACGATGAGGGTCCGCCGGCGCTTGTCCCGGGTCTTCTGCCGCTCGCGCTCCACGAGGAGTCGCTCCCGGGCCGATCGTTTCGTCGCATCGCGGTTCGCACCGTCGTTCTTCTCGCTCACGTTCCGCCAAACGAAGCAGGGAGGCACTCGCGTGCCTCCCTGCCCGCACTTCCACCCGATCGGGCTACAGAACCCGATCAGACATCCGCACCTGCGATCGAACGCGCGTCAGCTCCTGCGCACGCCTTCCGCGAGCTCGCCCGCGAGCGCCCGTACGGCGTCCAGCCCGGCCGGCAGGTCCGGCGCGTCGAGCAGCAGCTTCACGAAGGCCGAGCCGACGATCACGCCGTCGGCGAAGCCGGCGACCTCCTTGGCCTGGACGGCGTTGGAGACGCCGAGGCCGACGCAGACCGGGAGGTCGCTGGTGGCGCGGGTGCGGCGCACCAGGTCCTCGGCCTGGTTGCCGACGGACTCACGGGTGCCCGTGACGCCCATCAGCGAGGCGGCGTAGACGAAGCCGGAGCCGGCCGCCGTGATGGTGGCCAGGCGCGCGTCCTTGCTGCTGGGAGCCACGACGAAGACGGTCGCCAGACCGTGCTTCTGCGCGTGCTCGCGCCACAGCGCGGACTCCTGCACCGGCAGGTCGGGCAGGATGCAGCCGGCGCCGCCGGCCGCCGCCAGCTCGGCCGTGAACCGCTCGACGCCGTAGCGGTCGATGGGGTTCCAGTACGTCATCACCAGGACCGGGGCCCCGGTCGCCGCATGCGCCTCGCGGACCGTGCGGATCACGTCGGCGATCTTGACCCCACCGCGCAGGGCGATGTCGTCGGCGGTCTGGATGATCGCGCCGTCCAGCACCGGGTCACTGTGCGGCAGGCCGATCTCGACCACGTCCGCGCCGCCCTCGATGACGGCCTTGACCGCCTCGATGGCTCCGTCGACGGTCGGGAAGCCCGCCGGCAGGTAGGCGACGAGGGCCGCGCGGTCCTCGGACTTCGCCTTGGCGAGGGTGTCGCTCAGCAGCTGGATGTTGCCCGTGGTCACTTCGACTCCCCCTCGGCCCCGTTGTCGTACAGCCCGAAGTAGCGGGCCGCCGTGTCCATGTCCTTGTCGCCCCGGCCGGAGAGGTTGACGACCAGCAGGCCGTCCTTGCCCAGCTCCCTGCCCAGGTCGAGGGCGCCCGCGAGGGCGTGCGCCGACTCGATCGCCGGGATGATCCCCTCGGTGCGCGACAGCAGGCGCAGGGCCTGCATGGCCGCGTCGTCGGTGACCGCACGGTACTCGCCGCGGCCGGAGTCCTTGAGGTAGGAGTGCTCCGGACCGATGCCCGGGTAGTCCAGGCCGGCCGAGATGGAGTACGGCTCGGTGATCTGGCCCTCCTCGTCCTGGAGGACGTAGGAGCGCGAGCCGTGCAGGATCCCCGGCTCACCGGCGGTGAGCGTGGCCGCGTGCTC
Source organism: Streptomyces sp. NPDC054932 (assembly GCF_053610205.1). Classification (NCBI taxonomy): domain Bacteria; kingdom Bacillati; phylum Actinomycetota; class Actinomycetes; order Kitasatosporales; family Streptomycetaceae; genus Streptomyces; species Streptomyces sp. NPDC054932. The sequence continues at coordinate 3,495 of NZ_JBSGXU010000081.1, forward strand.
GCCGGTCTCGACGCCGTGGCCGGCGGGCTCGAAGCCGACCAGGCGGACGTCGGCGTCCGGGATGAAGGCGTGGAAGAGGCCGATGGCGTTGGAGCCGCCGCCGACGCAGGCCGCGACGGCGTCGGGCAGCCGTCCGGCGCGCTCCAGGATCTGGCGGCGGGCCTCCACGCCGATCACCCGGTGGAAGTCGCGGACCATGGCCGGGAAGGGGTGCGGGCCGGCGACCGTGCCGAAGAGGTAGTGGGTCCGGTCCACATTGGCCACCCAGTCGCGGAACGCCTCGTTGATCGCGTCCTTCAGCGTGCGGGAGCCGGACTTCACGGCGATGACCTCGGCGCCCAGCATGCGCATGCGGGCCACGTTGAGGGCCTGGCGCTCGGTGTCGATCTCGCCCATGTAGATGGTGCAGTCGAGGCCGAAGAGCGCGCAGGCGGTGGCGGTGGCCACGCCGTGCTGGCCCGCGCCGGTCTCGGCGATGACGCGGGTCTTGCCCATGCGCTTGGTGAGCAGCGCCTGGCCCAGCACGTTGTTGATCTTGTGCGAGCCGGTGTGGTTCAGGTCCTCGCGCTTGAGGAAGACCCGGGCGCCGCCGGCGTGCTCGGCGAAGCGCGGCACCTCGGTGAGGGCGCTCGGGCGGCCGGTGTAGTTGACCATGAGGTCATTGAGCTCGGCCGCGAAGGCCGGGTCGCCCTTGGCCTTCTCGTACTCGACGGCGACCTCGTCCACGGCGGCGACGAGCGCCTCCGGGATGAACTTGCCGCCGAAGTCGCCGAAGTAACCCTCGGCGTTGGGGACGTGACCCTCCGGGTCCGGAATGAAGAACTCGCTGGACATGTCCAGTGCTCCTACGGGTGCGAGATGCGGCGGGGTGGATTCACCGTATTGCGCCGCCCGCAAGTACTGCGCACACCCCGCTGGGGGATGTGCTGCGTACGGTGCGGAGCGGCCCGCGTCCGGAGCCGACGGCCCGGACGGCAGGCCGTACGGGACCTGCGCACGGCACGGTACGTCTCGCGTACCGGGCCGCGGCGGCCCTCGTTACAGCGCGCCTCCGCGGCGCCATCGCATGCCGTTGACCTGACCGGGCTCGGAGCCGATCACGTACCGGACCCGCCGCCCGTGCACACGCCGGGCCGGGGCGCGGCAGCCGCGGGGGCGGCAGCCGCGCGCCAGGGGCGCGTGCGCCGTCGGCACGCCGACCGGGCCGCGGCGAACCGCCGGCGGCGCGGACTGCGTACGGACGGAGGGGAGGTCGTGGGTCATCGGTTCGGGTCAGCTCCGCCCGTGGCGCAGGGCGGGGTGGGCGCCGGCGGCGACGAGGTCGGCCACGGCCGCCTTCGGGTCGCGGCCGGTCACCAGGGACTCCCCTACCAGGACGGCGTCGGCGCCCTCGTTGGCGTAGGCGATCAGGTCGTGCGGCCCACGGATGCCGGACTCGGCGACCTTGACGATGTGGGCCGGGATCTCGCCGACGACGCGCTCGAAGGTGGAGCGGTCGACCTTGAGGTCCTTGAGGTTGCGGGCGTTGACGCCGATGATCTTGGCGCCTGCGGCGACCGCGCGCTCCACTTCCTCCTCGTCGTGGACCTCGACGAGCGGGGTGAGACCGATGGACTCGGCCCGCTCGATGAGGGAGACGAGGGCCTCCTGTTCCAGGGCCGCGACGATCAGCAGCGCGAGGTCGGCGCCGTAGGCGCGGGCCTCCCAGAGCTGGTACGCCGTGACGATGAAGTCCTTGCGCAGGATCGGGATGTCCACGCGTGCGCGGACGGCCTCCAGGTCGGCCAGCGAGCCGCCGAAACGGCGCTGTTCGGTGAGGACGGAGATGACCGCCGCTCCGCCGGCCTCGTAGTCAGCGGCGAGCCCGGCCGGATCGGCGATGGCGGCCAGCGCGCCCTTGGAGGGGCTGGAGCGCTTGACCTCGCAGATCACCTTGACGCTGTCGCCGCGCAGGGCAGCGACGCCGTCCTTGGCCTGGGGCGCCTTGGCGGCACGCTCCTTGAGCTCGTCGAGGCTCACGCGGGCCTGCCGTTCGGCAAGGTCTTCGCGGACCCCTTCGATGATCTCGTCGAGCACACTCACGCGAGCGGCCCCCTTCCGGGTTGATGACGGTCGGCCGCCTTGCAGACAAGTACAACAGCAAGGTCGGCATTCAAATGGTATCCGCAGGAGGCGTTGCCCTCCGCACGCGGTTGACGTCGTCCCAGTAACTGGACATTCGGAATCCGTGCTTCATAGGGCCTGCCCAGGGGCTCAGGGCGCCAGTGCGGAGCCGAAAGAGAGATTTCGGACGATGACGAAAACCAGCGCCAGCGCACCGATCGGCCACCAGTACCGCGGACGCAGGACGATCCGGGGGGTCGGCCCGCCGCGAAATGCCCGGACCAGCCACAGGGCCATGAAACCGGCGAAGACGAAATAGCCCACGACCGCGAGCGCATTCGCCCCGAGAGCAGTGCCCAGATCGCCGTGTGCGAAGGCGTGCGCGCTGCGCAGTCCGCCGCAGCCCGGGCACAGCACGCCCGTCAGCCGGAACAGCGGACACACCGGGTAGTGGCCGGGCTCGTTGGGGTCCACGGCGCCCACGTACGCGAAGGCGGCGATCGCCCCGGCCAGGTAGAGCGCCGGGGCGGCGAGCCGCCGGACCCGGGAGGGCCGCCCGGCGGGCGCCGCGGACACGGGCGCCCCGGGTACGGGCGCCGGGGACTGCGGGGCATCGGGGGTACGAGAGGCGTCCACCTGCTGATTCTCTCCGCTCATGACAAAAGGCGCAGCCCGGCGGGGCCGCGCCTTTCGGCTGCGTCGCTACGAACCGCGTCGCTCGCGCGCTCAGACCTTGGCGGGAACCTTGGAAGCGGCGATGACCTCGGCGAGGTCCTTGTGGGCGGCCTTCGGCGCGCCCAGGCCCGCGGCCCGCATCGCGAGGCCCACGACACCGCCGAGCGCGACGACGACGAGTCCGGCCCAGAAGCCGAGCGGGTTCGCGATCACCATGAAGGCACCGGAGATGCAGAAACCGATGAAGGCGATGATGACACCGGTCCAGGCGGCCGGGGTGTGTCCGTGGCTAGTGCCCGCCATGAGTTGCTCCTCGTTGCTCTGTCGCGCTGCTGTGTCGAACGTGCCGTCTGTGTCGAACGCTCGGCGACCATTGTCCCGCACCGGGCGGCTTCGCCATCCAGGGGGGTCGGGTCAGTGGGCCCGGCCCGCGCCCGGGTCGGTGGTCGGGTCCTCGCCGCGGTCCAGAGCCTTCCACAGATCTTCCGGCCGGTCCGGATCAACCGCCGCGACAGTCCGCCGACGCGGGCCGCCGTCACGCTCGTAGCGGCCCCCCATCGAGGGCCAGCTCCGGCCGAAGCGCAGCGCCAGCAGCCCGGCGGCCAGGATCAGCACCGCGCCGGCCGCCGTCACGTAGGGCCAGGTCGTCTGGGTCAGCCCGGCCGCGTGCGCCGCGCTGTCGGCGGTCGTACGGGCGGCCTGCGCGTCCAGGGCGCGGCGGCCGTCGGACCCGAGGACGGCGGACAGAGCCGCCCCCAGGCCGCTGAGCGCCAGCAGTCCCGACACCAGCAGCCGGCCCTTGCCGCGTACGGCGAAGACGGCGACCAGCGCGGCGAGACCCACGATGGCCAGCGCCGCGGGAAGGCCGGTGACGGCCCGCCCGTCGGCGGCCAGCTGGAGCGAGTCGCCGCCGATGGCGGTGGTGCCCCGGGCCCAGGTCCGGCCGGAGGCAAGCAGGACGACGGTGGCGCCGAGCGAGCCGAGCAGCAGGGCGACGGCCACGCTGCGGCGGCCGCCGCGGCTGTCGGGAGCCTCGGGCTCGGGCTCGGTGTCGGCATCGTTTCGGGGCGGGGGTACGGCACTCACGTACCCCACTATCCCTTACGCCCTCACGCGCCGTGGAGGCGGTTCGCCGCTCCGACCGCGCGCAGCACGGCGGCCGCCTTGTTGCGGCACTCGTTGTCCTCCAGCTCGGGCACCGAATCGGCGACCACACCGGCTCCGGCCTGCACGTACGCCGTGCCGTCGCGCAGCAGCGCGGTGCGGATGGCGATCGCCGTGTCGGAGTCCCCGGCGAAGTCCAGGTACCCCACGCAGCCGCCGTAGAGGCCGCGGCGGGAGGGCTCCAGCTCCTCGATGATCTGCATGGCGCGGGGCTTGGGCGCACCGGAGAGGGTGCCGGCCGGGAAGCAGGCGGTCAGCACGTCGAAGGCGGTCTTCCCCTCGGCCACGCGCCCCGTGACGGTGGACACGATGTGCATGACGTGGGAGTAGCGCTCGATCGACATGAAGTCGACGACCTCCACCGATCCCGGCTCGCAGACCCGGCCGAGGTCGTTGCGGCCCAGGTCGACGAGCATCAGGTGCTCGGCGCGCTCCTTGGGGTCGGCCATCAGCTCGTCGGCGAGCTCGTTGTCCTCCTGCGGGGTCGCGCCGCGGTGGCGGGTACCGGCGATGGGGTGGACCATGGCCCGCCCGTCCTCGACCTTGACCAGCGCCTCGGGGCTGGAGCCGACCACGTCGAAGCCGTTCTCGAAGCGGAAGAGGTACATGTACGGGGACGGGTTGGTGGCCCGCAGCACCCGGTAGACGTCCAGGGCGGAGGCCTTGCAGGGGGTCTCGAACCGCTGCGAGGGCACCACCTGGAAGGCCTCGCCGGCCCGGATCCGCTCCTTGATGTCCTCGACGGCCGCCTGGTACTTCTCCCCGCCCCACAGGGCGGAGAACTCGGGCAGCTCGGAGGCGGGCAGCGCGGCCGGCACGTAGGGGGCGGGGCGCGCCAGGTCGGCCTCCATCGCGTCGAGGCGGGCCACGGCGTCCGCGTACGCCTCGTCGACCCCGGAATCGAGGTCGTTGTGGTTGATGGCGTTGGCGATGAGCTGGACGGTGCCGTCCCAGTGGTCCAGGACTGCCAGGTCGGAGGTGAGCAGCATGGTCAGCTCGGGCAGCTCCAGGTCGTCGGCGGTGTGCTCGCCGATGCGCTCCAGGCGGCGCACGATGTCGTAGCCGAGGTAACCGACCATGCCGCCGGTGAAGGGGGGCATGGCGCCCGTGAGGTCGCGGGGGGTGTGCAGGGCCTCGACCGTGGCGCGCAGGGCGTCGAGGGGGTCGCCGTCGGTGGGTACGCCGACGGGCGGGGTGCCGATCCAGTGCGCGCGGCCGTCCCGGGCGGTCAGGGTCGCGTCGCTGCGGACCCCGATGAAGGAGTACCGGGACCAGGAGCGGCCGTTCTCGGCGGACTCCAGGAGGAAGGTGCCGGGGCGTTCGGCGGCCAGCTTGCGGTAGAGCCCGACGGGAGTGTCCCCGTCGGCCAGCAGCTTGCGGCTCACGGGGATGACGCGGCGGTCGGCCGCGAGCTTGCGGAACGTCTCAAGATCCATTGGGGGACCCTACCTAGTCGGCTGCGCGGAGGAGGACATCGTCGTCGAAACAGGTGCGCGCCCCGGTGTGGCAGGCCGCTCCGACCTGGTCGACCCGGACGAGCACGGTGTCGGCATCACAGTCGAGCGCGACGGACTTCACGTGCTGGAAGTGGCCGGAAGTATCCCCCTTCACCCAGTACTCCTGGCGGCTGCGGGACCAGTAGGTGCAGCGGCCGGTGGTCAGGGTGCGGTGCAGGGCCTCGTCGTCCATCCAGCCGAGCATCAGCACCTCACCGGTGTCGTACTGCTGGGCGATGGCCGGGACCAGGCCGTCCGCGGAGCGCTTGAGGCGCTCGGCGATGGCGGGGTCGAGGTTGCCGGGGCGAGGGGACGTACTCATGTGGACATTGTGCCGGGCCGGGATGGGGGCATTGATCCGTGTCCGCCTGATGAGCGGGCGCTCAGCGGGTTCCGGCCGTAGGCTGACCCGCATGTCTACCCATGCGAAGCGTGAACGCCTGCTCCTGGCGGACCTGTTGGAGGCGGCCGGTCCGGAGGCCCCCACGCTGTGCGCCGGCTGGACCTGTCGCGAGCTGGCCGCGCACGTGGTGGTCCGGGAACGGCGGCCGGACGCGGCGGGCGGTCTGCTGCTGAACGTGCTGAAGGCCCGCCTGGACCGGGCGATGGAGGAGTACACGGCCAAGCCGTACGAGGAACTGATCCAGTTGATCAGGACCGGCCCGCCGAGGGTGTCGGTGTACGCGCTGAAGCAGATCGACGAGGCGGCGAACGCGGTCGAGTTCTACGTGCACGCGGAGGACGTCCGCCGGGCGCAGCCGGACTGGTCCCCGCGGGAGCTGGACCCGGTCTTCTCCGACGCGCTGTGGTCCCGGCTGGAGAAGCTGGCCCGCCTGACGGGCCGCCGCTCGCCGGTGGGCCTGGTGTTGCGCCGCCCGAACGGCCAGACGGCGGTGGCCCACAAGGGCGCACCGGTGGTCACGGTGACGGGTGATCCGGGGGAGCTGACGCTGTTCTGCTTCGGCCGCCAGGACGCTGCCGCTGTGACGCTGGACGGCGACAAGGAGGCCGTCGCCAAGCTGACGGTGGCCGAACTGGGCATCTAGCCCGGCCGGCGTTCCCCCTCGCCGGGTGCGGGTGGGTGGCCGCGCCCTGCCCTGGCCGGGGTCGGGATCGGGGGGTGGGGGTGCGGTGCCGCCGGCGGGTGTCTCCTCGGCTCGCGCCTGCGGGCACGGCACGGGCCGGACGGGGTGGTCGCGCGCTCGTCCTGCGGGGACACCCCCCACCGTCCCCACACCCCCACCCCGGCGGATCCGCGCCCCGTCCCGGACGCAGAGGTGCCGTGGGGCGGGGACACCCCCCACCGTCCCCACACCCCCACCCCGGCGGTGTCGGCCCGCCTCGTACCAGGGCCGTGGGGCGGGGACACTCCGGGGGCTCCCCGCAGGACGAGCGCGCAACCCGGGCTGTACGGCAGAACCACGGCCGCACGCGCGAGCCGAGGAGAGCCCCCGGAGGGGCCCCGCCCCACACCGAAGCCAAACCCAGCCCCGCCAGGGGCCACCTCCCAGCGGTAGCTGGGGGAGTTTGAGGCGCGGCCACCGGGCCGCACCCGGAAACGGGACCCGCACCCGCCCGGCCAGGGCAAGGGCTCGGCCACCGGGCCGCACCCGGAGAGCAGGGGCACCGCCAGGGAACGGCAGGCCGCGCCGGAGGCGAAGGGTCAGCGAACCGGGTGGCCCGCTTCGCGGAGGGCCGTTTTGACTTCGGCGATGCGGAGGTCGCCGAAGTGGAACACCGACGCCGCGAGCACCGCATCCGCGCCCGCCGCGATCGCCGGGGCGAAGTGCGCGAGCTCGCCCGCGCCGCCCGAGGCGATCACCGGGACCGTGACGTGCTTGCGCACGGCGGCGATCATCTCGGTGTCGTAGCCGTCCTTCGTGCCGTCCGCGTCCATCGAGTTCAACAGGATCTCCCCGGCGCCCAGTTCGGCCGCCCGGTGGGCCCACTCGACGGCGTCCATGCCGGTGCCCCGGCGGCCGCCGTGGGTGGTGACCTCGAAGGAGCCCGTCTCCGTGCGGCGCGCGTCCACGGACAGGACGAGGACCTGCCGTCCGAAGCGCTCCGCGATCTCCTGGATCAGCTCCGGGCGGGCGATGGCGGCCGTGTTCACGCCCACCTTGTCCGCTCCCGCGCGCAGCAGTTTGTCGACGTCGTCCGCGGTGCGGACGCCGCCGCCCACCGTCAGCGGGATGAAGACCTGCTCGGCGGTGCGGCGCACCACGTCGTAGGTGGTCTCGCGGTTGCCGGAGGACGCGGTGATGTCGAGGAAGGTCAGCTCGTCGGCGCCCTCGGCGTCGTACAGCTTGGCCATCTCCACCGGGTCACCGGCGTCGCGCAGGTTCTGGAAGTTGACGCCCTTGACGACGCGGCCGTTGTCCACGTCCAGGCAGGGGATCACTCGTACGGCGAGGCTCATGCGGACACCGCCTTGTACGCCTCGACCTCCACCTCGACGACCATGGACGGGTCGACGAAGCCGGAGACGATGAGCATGGTCGCGGCCGGGCGGACGGCGTCGAAGAGCTGCTTGTGGGCGCGGCCCACCTCTTCGACGTCCCGTGCGTGCGTGAGGTACATCCGGGTGCGGACCACGTCCTCGGGTCCCAGGCCGGCCTCGGCGAGGGCCTTGAAGGCGACCTCGAAGGCCTTGACCGTCTGGTCGTACGGGCCGCCCGCGTCGGCCGCGGTGCAGCCGGAGACCAGGACCAGGCCGTTGGAGAGGGCCACGGCTCGCGAGTAGCCGATGACGTCCTCGTAGGCACCGCCGGAGGAGATGCGGCGTGCGTCGGTGGAGGGGTTGCTCATGCGGAGACCACCTTCAGGGCTTCTTCCAGGGTGAAGGCCTTGGCGTACAGGGCCTTGCCGACGATCGCGCCCTCGACGCCCAGCGGGACCAGTTCGGACAGGGCCCGCAGGTCGTCGAGCGAGGAGATGCCGCCGGAGGCGACGACGGGCCGGTCGGTGGCGGCGCAGACGTTCTTCAGCAGCTCCAGGTTGGGGCCGGTCAGCGTGCCGTCCTTGCCGATGTCGGTGACGACGTAGCGGGCGCAGCCCTCGGAGTCGAGGCGGGCGAGGGTCTCGTAGAGGTCGCCGCCCTCGCTGGTCCAGCCGCGGCCCTTGAGGGTGGTGCCGCGTACGTCGAGGCCGACGGCGATCCGGTCGCCGTGCTCGGCGATGGCCCTGGCGGCCCACTCGGGGGTCTCCAGGGCGGCGGTGCCCAGGTTGACGCGGGTGCAGCCGGTGGCGAGGGCCGCGGCGAGCGTGGCGTCGTCACGGATGCCGCCGGAGAGCTCGACCTTGATGTCCATGGCGCCGGTGATCTCGGCGACCAGGGCGCGGTTGTCGCCGGTGCCGAAGGCGGCGTCCAGGTCGACCAGGTGCAGCCATTCGGCGCCGGAGCGCTGCCAGGCGAGGGCCGCCTCCAGCGGGGAGCCGTAGGAGGTCTCGCTGCCGGACACCCCGTGCACGAGGCGGACGGCCTGTCCGTCGCGGACGTCGACCGCGGGCAGGAGTTCGAGCGTGGGTGCGGTCATCACAGGGTCTCGATCCAGTTGGTGAGGAGCTGGGCGCCGGCGTCGCCGGACTTCTCGGGGTGGAACTGGGTGGCCCACAGGGCCCCGTTCTCCACCGCCGCGACGAAGCGTTCGCCGTGGGTGGCCCAGGTGACCTTGGGGGCGCGGATCAGCGGGTTGGTGATCTCCAGGCTCCAGTCGCGCGCCGCGTAGGAGTGCACGAAGTAGAACCGGGCGTCGTCGTCCAGGTCCTTGAAGGCCTGGCTGTCGGCCGGGGCCTCGACGGTGTTCCAGCCCATGTGGGGGACGATCGGGGCCCTGAGCGGGCCGACCGTGCCGGGCCACTCGTCGAGGCCCTCGGTCTCGACGCCGTGCTCGATGCCGCGCTCGAAGAGGATCTGCATGCCGACGCAGATGCCCATGACCGGGCGGCCGCCGGAGAGCCGGCGTCCGATGATCCAGTCGCCGCGGGCGGCCTTGAGGCCCTGCATGCAGGCGGAGAAGGCACCGACGCCGGGGACCAGGAGTCCGTCGGCGTCCATGGCCTTGTCGTAGTCGCGGGTGATCTCGACGTCGGCGCCGACGCGGGCGAGGGCACGTTCGGCGGAGCGGACGTTGCCGAAGCCGTAGTCGAAGACGACGACCTTCTTGGTGGGGCGTGCTGTGCTCATTCCCAGATTCCTTGGATCCGCAGGATTCCGGCCGCCAGGCACATCGCGGAGGCGATGGCGAGCAGGACCACGACCGATTTGGGCATCTGCTGCTTCTGGAAGGAGTAGACGCCACCGGCCAGGAACAGGCCGAGGACGATCAGGACGGTGTTGAGGCCGTTCACGGCTAGAGGGCGCCCTTCGTGGAGGGCAGGATGCCGGCCGCGCGCGGGTCGAACTCGGCGGCGTAGCGCAGGGCGCGGGCGAGCGCCTTGAACTGGCACTCCACGATGTGGTGGGCGTTGCGCCCGTACGGGACGTGGATGTGCAGGGCGATCTGGGCCTGCGCGACGAAGGACTCGAAGATGTGCCGGGTCATCGTCGTGTCGTACGTGCCGATCATCGGCGCCATGTTCTCGGGCTCGGTGTGCACGAGGTAGGGGCGGCCGGACAGGTCGACGGTCACCTGGGCGAGGGACTCGTCGAGGGGCACGGTGCAGTTGCCGAAGCGGTAGATGCCGACCTTGTCGCCGAGGGCCTGCTTGAAGGCGGCGCCCAGCGCGAGGGCGCTGTCCTCGATGGTGTGGTGGCTGTCGATGTGCAGGTCGCCCTCGGTCTTGACGGTGAGGTCGAAGAGGCCGTGGCGGCCGAGCTGGTCGAGCATGTGGTCGTAGAAGCCCACACCCGTCGAGACGTCGACCTGGCCGGTGCCGTCGAGGTTTATCTCGACGAGGACCGAGGTCTCCTTGGTGGTCCGTTCGACCCGTCCGATGCGGCTCATGCGTGCTGCTCCTTCTTCAGTGCGCGAACCGCTTCCAGGAACGCGTCGTTCTCTGCCGGGGTGCCTGCGGTGACCCGCAGCCATCCCGGTACGCCGTTATCACGGACCAGGACGCCCTGGTCGAGGATCTTCTGCCAGGCGGTGTGCGAGTCCTCGAACTTCCCGAACTGGATGAAGTTCGCGTCGGAGTCGGTGACCTCGTAGCCGATGGCCCGCAGCTCGGCGACCAGGCGGTCGCGCTCGGCCTTGAGCTGCTCCACGTAGCCGAGCAGGGTGTCGGTGTGCTCCAGGGCAGCCAGTGCCGTGGCCTGGGTGACGGCGGACAGGTGGTACGGCAGGCGCACCAGCTGGACGGCGTCGACGACGGCGGGGTGCGCCGCCAGGTAGCCCAGGCGCAGGCCGGCCGCGCCGAAGGCCTTGGACATGGTCCGGGAGATCACCATGTTGGGGCGGCCCTCGATGAGGGGCAGCAGCGAGTCCCGGTGGCTGAATTCCACATACGCCTCGTCCACGATCACCAGCGAGGGCTTGGCCGCCTGCGCGGCCTCGTAGAGGGCGAGGACCGTCTCGGCCCCGACCGCGGTGCCCGTGGGGTTGTTGGGCGAGGTGATGAAGACGACGTCGGGGGCGTTCTCGGTGATCGCCTGCTCCGCGGCCTCCACGTCGATCGTGAAGTCCTCGCGGCGCGGGCCGGAGATCCACCCGGTGCCGGTGCCGCGGGAGATCAGCGCGTGCATGGAGTAGGAGGGCTCGAAACCGAGGGCGGTGCGGCCGGGTCCGCCGAAGGTCTGCAGCAGCTGCTGGATGACCTCGTTGGAACCGTTGGCGGCCCATACGTTCTCCCGCGCGACCGGGTGCCGGGCCGTACGGGTGAGGTAGGCGGCCAGCTCGGTGCGCAGCTCGACGGCGTCCCGGTCGGGGTAGCGGTTGAGGGTGCGGGCCGCCTCGGCGACGCGCTCGGCGATGCGCGCGACCAGCTCGGCGGGGAGCTCGTACGGGTTCTCGTTGGTGTTCAGCTGGACGGGCACGTCGAGCTGCGGGGCGCCGTACGGGGTCTTGCCGCGCAGTTCGTCCCGGATGGGCAGGTCGTCGATGCCGATGCCGGCGGCGGTCATACGGTGGGCACCTTCCATCCGAAGCGAGCCTTCAGGGCGGCGCCGTGCGCGGGCAGGTCCTCGGCCTCGGCGAGCGTCACCACGTGGTGGGTGACCTCGGCGAGGGCGTCGCGCGTGTAGTCGACGATGTGGATGCCGCGCAGGAAGGACTGCACGGACAGGCCGGAGGAGTGGCAGGCGCAGCCGCCGGTGGGCAGCACGTGGTTCGAGCCGGCGCAGTAGTCGCCGAGGGAGACCGGGGCCCACGGGCCGACGAAGATCGCGCCGGCGTTGCGCACGCGGGCGGCCCAGGCCGCGGCGTCGGCGGTCTGGATCTCCAGGTGCTCGGCGCCGTACGCGTCGACGACCTTGAGGCCGTCCTCCAGGCTGTCGACCAGGACGATCGCGGACTGCTTGCCGGCGAGGGCGGGCTTGATCCGGTCCTCGACGTGCTTGGTCGCGGCGACCTGCGGCTCCAGCTCCTTCTCGACGGCCTCGGCGAGCTCCGGGGAGTCCGTGACGAGGACGGCCGCGGCCAGCGGGTCGTGCTCGGCCTGGCTGATCAGGTCGGCGGCGACGTGCACCGGGTCGGCCGTGGAGTCGGCGAGGACGGCGATCTCGGTCGGGCCGGCCTCGGTGTCGATGCCGATCTTCCCGGTGAAGTAGCGCTTGGCGGCGGCGACCCAGATGTTGCCGGGGCCGGTCACCATATTGACCGGGAGGCAGTCCTCCGTGCCGTACGCGAACATCGCGACGGCCACGGCGCCGCCGGCCGCGTACACCTCGTCCACGCCGAGCAGCGCGCACGCGGCGAGGATCGTCGGGTGCGGCAGACCGCCGAACTCCTTCTGGGGCGGGGACGCGAGCGCGATCGACTCGACGCCCGCCTCCTGGGCCGGGACGACGTTCATCACGACGGAGGAGGGGTAGACCGAGCGGCCGCCCGGGGCGTACAGCCCCACACGCTCCACCGGAACCCACTTCTCGGTCACGGTGCCGCCGGGGACCACCTGGGTGGTGTGCTCGGTGCGGCGCTGGCCCCGGTGCACGATCCGGGCGCGCCGGATCGACTCCTCGAGGGCTGCGCGGACGGCCGGATCCAGCTGTTCCAGGGCGGCCTTGATGGCCTCCGCGGGTACCCGGACCTGCGTGAGCTCGACGCCGTCGAACTTGTGCGCGTACTCGATCAGCGCCGCCGTGCCACGATGATGGACGTCCTCGCAGATGGGCCGCACCTTCTCCAGGGCAGCTTCAACGTCGAACTCGGCACGGGGCAGCAGGGAGCGCAGGGCGCCGCCCTCGGGGAGGGCGTCACCGCGCAGGTCGATACGAGAGATCACCTCACAATTCTCTCAGACCGCTTCGCGCCACCGTTCGCCCGTATCACTGGCTGATACGGGTCCCGGATGTCACAGGCGCCCGTTAGCGTTCCCCTACACGTAGATGACCGCGGAGGGGGGCCGCCGTGACCGAGGCGCGCACGGACGAGGAACCGGCGGATCTCACCGCCGCCGAACGGCGCATGTGGGAGGCGTACCGCACGGGCACCGTCTGCGATCTCAGCGCACGCGCCGCCGACCGGGACGATCCGCACGCCGATCACGTCTGGGGGCCCGAGCGCAGCGTCCGCGCCCGGGTGGTCGCCCGGCTGCTGCTGCACGGGCCGCCACCGGTGCCGGGCCGGGTGGCCTCCCTCAAGCTGCGCGGGGTGCGGATCAGCGGGCGGCTGGAACTGTCCGGCGGTGCGGTGGCCCCGTACGTGGAGCTCCAGTCCTGCCGCTTCGACAGCGAGATCCAGCTCTCCGAGGCCCGCTTCGGCACGCTGCGCCTGGTCAACTGCGCGATACCGCGGCTGGAGGCGGCCCGTCTGCACACCGAGGGCGATCTGCACCTGCCGCGCTGCCGGGTGGCGCGCGGGATCCGGCTGACCGACGCGCAGATCGGCACCGACCTGCTGGTCAGCCAGGCCGTGGTGCAGCGGGACAACAAGGGCCGGGCGATCGCCGCGGACGGTATGTCCGTCGCGCAGGACTTACAGGGCGAGCTGCTGGAGACGTTCGGGGAGGTGAGCCTGCGTGGCGCCAAGGTCGGCGTGTCGATGAACCTGCGCGGTGCCCGCCTGCGCAATCCGTACGGGCGGTACGCACTGAACGCCCCGCAGCTGACCGTCGAGCGGACGCTGTACCTGACCTCCATCGCGCTGGACTACGCGGCGGCCGGGGGCTCCTCCACTCCCCCGTACGGGCTGGGGGCGACGCCCACGCGCGGTCAGCGGGCGCAGCGCTTCGAGTGCCGGGGCGGGCTGCGGCTGGACGACGGGCGCTTCGGGGACGCCATCGACTTCTACGGCGCGCGGTTCACACTCACCGCCGAGCAGGAGATATCGCTGCGCCGGATCCAGACCCCCGAGTTCCGCTTCGTGGGTGAGCGGCCGGAGCAGGGCCGGGTGGTGGTGTCCGGGGCCAAGGTGGTCAAGCTCGTCGACACCTCCACGAGCTGGCCGGGCCCGGGCGGGGTGTCCATCGAGGGGTTCGTCTACGAGAACCTCGCGCCCCGGGGGCATTTCCCGCTCTCCCGCCGCCTGGAGTGGGTGGAGGCGGCGACGCCCGAGTACTCGCCGGAGCCGTACGAGCGGCTGGCCGCCGTGCTGCGGGCCAGCGGCGAGGACGCGGACGCCCGCGAGGTGCTGCTGGCCAAGCAGCGACGGCGCCGGGCCACGCTGCCGCCGGGGCCGAAGGCCTGGGGGTACCTCCAGGACTGGACGGTGGTCTACGGGTACCGCCCGGGCCGGGCGGCGCTGTGGATGGCGGTGCTGTGGGCGGCGGGGGCGCTGCTGTTCGCCCGGCTCGATCCGCCGGCGATGAAGGCGGACGAGCATCCGCAGTGGAGCGCGGCCCTGTACGCGCTGGACCTGCTGCTCCCGGTGATCGACCTCGGTCAGCAGGGTCACTGGAAGCTGGAGGGCGGCTGGCAGTGGGGGGCGGCCGGGCTCGTCATCATGGGCTGGATCCTCGCCACGACGGTGGCGGCGGGCGCCTCGAGGCTGCTGCGGCGCGGGTGACGGCGGCGGGGGCGCCCGGCGGATCACCCGCCCGCCGCCGTCCGCCCCTCAAACGCCGGACACCCTCGGTGGCCCGGGCGATTACCCTGTGCGTCGTGACCACCGTTCGCCTGCCCCTCTTCCCGCTGAACTCGGTGCTGTTCCCGGGACTCGTCCTCCCGCTGAACATCTTCGAGGAGCGTTATCGCGCCATGATGCGCGAGCTGCTGAAGACGGCTGAGGACGAGCCGCGCCGCTTCGCGGTCGTCGCGATCCGCGACGGCCGGGAGGTCGCGCCGACCGCGCCCGGTCTGCCGGACCAGACGGCCCTGCCCGAGCGCGGCCCGGCGGCGGGCTTCGGCCCCGACCCGATCCAGGCCTTCCACCGGGTGGGCTGCATCGCCGACGCGGCGACCGTGCGGGAGCGGGAGGACGGCAGCTTCGAGGTCCTGGCGACCGGTACGACGCGGGTCCGCCTGATCTCGGTCGACGCCTCGGGCCCCTTCCTGACCGCGGAGCTGGAAGAGCTCCCGGAGGACGCGGGCGACGGCGCGGGCGTCCTGGCCGAGGGGGTGCTGCGGGCCTTCCGCAACTACCAGAAGCGGCTGGCCGGAGCGCGCGAGCGGTCGCTGACCGGCGCGGAGCTCCCCGACGAGCCCTCGGTGGTCTCCTACCTGGTGGCAGCGGCGGCGGTCCTGGACATCCCGGCGAAGCAGCGGCTGCTGCAGGCCCCGGACACCGCGACCCGGCTGGCGGAGGAGCTGAAGCTGCTGCGCACGGAGACGGCGGTGATCCGCCACCTCCCGTCCCTGCCGGCGGTGGACCTGACCCGTGCCCCGACGAGCCCGAACTGAGCGCGCACCGATGGCGAAGAAGACCAAGCAGGCGGCAGGTACCCCGGCGATCGTCGCCCTGACGGCGGCGGGCGTCGCGTTCACCACGCACGCCTACGAGCACGACCCGGCCCATTCCTCCTCGTACGGGGAGGAGGCGGCGCAGGCCCTCGGCGTCTCGCCCGCCCAGGTCTTCAAGACCCTGGTCGCGGACGTGGACGGCGTGCTGACGGTGGCGGTGGTCCCGGTCTCGGGGTCACTGGACCTGAAGGCGCTGGCGACGGCGGTGGGCGGCAAGCGGGCGGCGATGGCCGACCCGGCCCTGGCGGAGCGCACCACCGGTTACGTCCGCGGCGGCATCTCGCCGCTGGGGCAGCGCAAGCGGCTGCGTACGGTGATCGACGCCTCGGCCTCGGCGCACTCCACGATCTGCTGCTCGGCGGGCCGCCGCGGCCTGGAGATCGAGCTCGCCCCGTCGGACCTGGCCACCCTCACCTCGGCCACCCTGGCCCCTATCGCCCGCCTTTAGCCGGCGGGGCCGGACTGCCGGCCCCGCCGGCGTTTGAGGCGCGGGGTCCGGGGCGGAGCCCCGGGAAACGGAGAAAGGGCGGGGCGGGGACGGCTCCGCGCAGCGGCGGACCGGTACGACCCGACACGGGTCAGGGGCGCGGGGCATCCGGCGTCGGGGGTGCCGCGTCGGCGGGCGGCGAGGGCGGTGCCTGGTAGTACCCCGTCCAGCCGTACACCGGCACGGGGTCCGGATCCCGCGGCGCCCACAGCGCCGTGAGCCCCAGGTGCAGCAGTACCGCGGTCATCGGCCAGGCCAGCAGCGCCCCGTGCGCGAGCAGCTCGAGCGGCGCGTCGAAGGCAACCCCCTTGCCCGCCTTGAGCGCGGCGGCCGGCAGGTCGGAGGACGGCCCCAGCCACAGTCCGAACCGCCACCCGACCAGCGCGGCGAAGACGGATCCGAGGGCGAGCCCGATCACCAGCGGCACTCCGCCGGCCCGGCGCCACAGGAAGGTGCCGACGGCGCTGAGCACGCCGAGCCCCAGCGACAGCATGAAGAAGGTGCCGTCGGAGGCGATCCGCGCCTCGCTCTCGCTGTTGCGCAGGAACACGGCCTCCCCGTTGGAGACGTACTGCACCCGGGGTGCCAGCCACACCCACAGCACGCCGAGGAGCAGTCCGGCCAGCCCGACGAGCAGGGCGACGACGGCCCCGTCGCGGACGTCCTCCGGGGTGATCGCCCCGGCGGCGGCGTCCGGCTTCCCGGGCGGGGGCGACGACGGGTCGAGCGGGGAGGGCGGGGTCACGGCTTCGGTCACCCCCACATCGTGCCAGGTGTGCCCGGCAGCGGCGTCGGCGGACCGCGTCAGCGGACGGCGGCCCGGCGGTACGCCCAGGTCGCGACGGCCAGCGAGAGGACCCCGACGGCCCCGCAGACGCCCAGGTCGAAGGCGACGGCGGCCCAGTCCGGTTCCGGCGCGAAGGTACGGGCGAAGGCCTCGACGCCGTACGTGGACGGCAGGAGGTCCCGGGCCCACACGATCACCTCCGGCATCCGCTCCGGCGGCAGCACGCCGAGCAGCAGCGCCGCCGACATCCCGAGCTGCCCCGCGAGGGTGGCCAGCTCCTGCCGCGGTGCCAGCAGTCCCAGCGCCGCGCCGAGCCCGGCCAGCGCGGCCCCGGCCAGCGGCACGACCGCGGCCAGGATCCACAGTCCGCTCATCGGCAGCCCGAAGAGGAGGCATCCGAAGACGGCGGTGACCAGGGTTCCCGGCAGGGTGAAGGAGGCGTACGCGGCGGCCGCGCCCAGTACCACCGACGCGGGCGGCACCGGCAGGGTGGCGTAGTGGTCGAGCCCGCCGCCGGCCCGCAGCTGCCCGAAGTACTGGGCGAGGAGGTTCAGCGCGACGAAGGCGACGACGAGCACCGAGGATCCGGCGACGACGGCGCGGGCCTCCGAGCCCCCGTCCACCACGCCCCGCATGAGGATCATGATCCCGACGGACTGGAAGGTGGCGACGAACAGCAGGGGGATCCGTGCCACCCGGGCCCGGGACAGCTGGGCCCGGTACACGGCGGCCAGGGCGGGGAAGAACCGCGCGCCGGGCGCCAGCGGCGCGGGCTGCGATGCCTGTGCACGGGCGTCGGCGGCGTCCGCCGGCGCGGCGCCCCCAGCGGGTGACGGCACGGCGTCGGGCGCGAGCACGGCCCGGACGGCCCCCGTCGAACGGTCGCTCACGACTTCACCAGCCCTTTCGTCCTGCCGCCGAGGGCCAAGTACACGTCTTCCAGGCTGGGGGTGGCCAGGGTGAAGTCGTCGAGCGCGGCGAAGGCCGGGCCGCCGGTGACCGAGGCCACCGCCGCCCTCGCCTCGTCCGGCGCCAGCCGGAGCACCCAGCGCCGCCCGGCCTCGGTGGCCCGGTCGCGCAGCCGGGCGACCTCCGGGACCTCCAGCGGAGCGCCCTCGCGCCACACCAGCTCCAGCCGGACCTCGCCCGAGACCGTGGCCTTCAGTCCGGCCGGGGTGTCGCAGGCGATGACCTTGCCCTGGTCGACGACGGCGACCCGGTCGAGGACGGTCTCGGCCTCGATGACGTTGTGGGTGACGAGCAGGACCGTCGCGCCGTGCTCGGCGCGCCGCCGGTCGACGGCGGACCACACGGCGCGCCGGGCCACGGGGTCCATGCCGGTGGTGGGCTCGTCGAGGACCAGTACGGGCCGCTCCCCCATCAGTGCGGTGGCGAAGCAGGCGAGGCGGCGCTGGCCGCCGGAAAGTTTCTTCAGGGGCCGTCCGGCGATCGGGGTCAGCCCGAGTTCTTCCAGTACGGCGTCGCGTGCGGCCCGGGCCTCGCGGACGCCCTGCCCGCGCAGCCGTCCGGTGGTCTCGGCGGCCAGTGCCACCGTGAGCTCGTCCAGGGCGGTGGACTCCTGCCCCAGGTAGGCGAGCAGCCGGGAGGCCCGCCCGGGGTGGCGTACGAGGTCGTGGCCGAGCAGGGTCACCGCGCCCGAGTCCGGCCGCATCAGGCCGGTGAGCTGGCGGACCAGCGTGGACTTGCCGGCGCCGTTGGGCCCGAGCAGGCCGAAGATCTCGCCGCGGCGGACCTCCAGGGTGATCCCGTCGTTGGCTCGGGTCTCGGGCAGGGCGGGGGCCCCGCGCCGACCGCGTACCGCGGGATACGTCTTGACCAGGTCACGCACCGCGCAGATCACGTCCGGCGCCGCTCCTGCGGCTGCCGCCGTGCTGTTTCCCGCCTGTGCTGTGCCCGTACTCACGAGGGAGCAGCCTACGGGGTTCCCGCCCCTACTCGGCCGTCGGGGTCAGCGGGGCGGAAAGGTCGCCGGGGCCCGCTCCGGGCGCGGAGGCCGGTACGGCGGCCACGTGTTCGGCGGCGGCGCGGACGTCGATCTCCCGCCAGAACCCGGCGCGGATGGCGTACCGGTCGTGCTCGTCGATCTGGTCGTCCTTGTGCGCGAGCAGTCCGAAGCGGGCCGCGTAGCGCAGGAGTTCGCCGTCGATCCGGTGCGGGATCCGCGGGTACATCGTGGCCAGCTTCTGCAGGTGGACGGTCTCCGGGAGCCGTTCCATCCAGCGGCGGGCGAACACCTGTCCCACCTCGAACGGGTCCCCGCCGACGGTGGTGATGTCCTCCTCCCGGTCCGCCCAGCGCTGTTCGGCGCTGGTGAGCTGGGCGAGGGTGGGCAGCGAGGCGGTCTCGGCGGGCTCGCCCAGCGGTCCGGCCCGGTCGATCCAGCCCTTGTCGGAGGACCAGCGCAGGGCGCTGGCGGGAGCGTGGGCGCCGCTCTGCCCGGCCTGCGGGCCGCTCTGTGCCACGGGGGCCCGCAGGGCTCCGGCCAGGTCCTTGGGGGTGGGCACCGGCTTGCCGCCGGGGGTGGTGGGCGCCGGTACGGGGACCCCGCCCGGCTCCTGCTCCCCGGTGGCGGCGGTGCCGTTGCGGGCGGCCTCGGCGAGTGCGGCCTCGGGCAGCGGGGCCGAGAGGATGGCGGCGATGTCGGGGCGCGGTGCGGGCGGTGGGGAGCAGAGCCCGGTGAGGTCCTTGGCGCGGACGGCGCGGGTGATCCAGGCCCGGTCCAGGACGCGGCGTTCGTCGGCCTCGGCGACGAGGTCCTCGGACTGGTTGTAGTCCCCGTCGGCGGCCTGGACGGCCCACAGGTGGACGGCGACCCCGTGTTCCTTGGCGGACATGAGGCCGGGCAGCAGGTCTCCGTCGCCGGTGACCAGGACCACGTCGGAGCAGGCCCGGTTGCGGGCGAGCTCGGTGAGCTCGGCGTGCATGGCGGCGTCCACGCCCTTCTGCGCCCAGCGGCCGTCGCTCCGGGTCAGGGCGCCGAGGCGGACGGTGACGCGGGGCATGACGCGCAGCCGCCGGTGTTCGGGCTGGGGCACCCGGTCGGGCGCACCGTCGAACCAGTAGATGCGCAGCAGGGGCTGTTCGGTGTCGGCCTCGGCCCGTTCGCGCAGGCCCTGGATGAGGGCGGCGTGGTCGATGGTGATCCGGGAGCGGGAGGGCTCCCCGGCGAGAAGGCTGGCGGCGGCACCCAGCAGGTAGCCGGCGTCCACCAGGACGACGCAGCGGTCCACGCGTTCCACCCTCTTCCCTGGGGGTCCTCTGTGCTTTTCGGCGGTTCTCCGAGTCTGCCCGACCCCAAGGGCGTTGAAGGCCGGAACTCGATCATCGGCGTGGCGGATCTCACGGCCGGAGGGGTGCGGAGCATCGGCTACGCGCAGCAATGATCCAAAATGCGCGGTTTCTGGCGCTGTGTGAGTGTGAAGGCGGTCCTGGCCCCTAGACCCTCACGGAGGCTCCACCATGGCCAAGAACAAGCAGCAGAAGCAGCCGAAGCAGCAGTCCCGCACCTCCGGACAGGACGCGTCGCGGAGCTCGTCGGATTCCTCGCCCGAGCAGGCGTCTCAGGCTCCGAGTCCGATGGACCTGGCCCACAAGAGCAAGCAGAAGAAGTTCGGCCACAACTGACGCCTTCACTGACGCCTTCACGTCGGTCAGTGATGATCAGAAGCCGAAAGGGCCTGCCCGGCATCACCGGGCAGGCCCTTCGCACGGGGGGACGAACCGGTGTTATCCGGCCAGGCAGGACGGCCCGAGCAGCACCTTGAGGTCGCCGAAGAGGGCGGGGTCGGGCTGTACGCGGTGCTTGTCGAGGCGCAGCACGGTGGTGGTCCGCGGCCCCTGGAGCTTGATCCGCACCTCGGTGTTGCCCCGGTGGTGGCGCAGGATCTCGCCCAGACGGGTCACCATCGGCGGTGTGACCTTGACGGTGGGGATGGTGAGGACCACCGGGGCGTTGGTGCCGGCCGAGGAGAGGTCGGGGACCATCATCTCCATCGCGACCAGGCGGGGGACGTCCTCGCGCTTGTCGAGGCGGCCCTTGACGAAGACCACGGTGTCCTCGACCAGCTGGGTGGAGACGAGCTGGTAGGTCGCGGGGAAGAACATGCATTCGATGGAGCCGGCCAGGTCCTCGACGGTGGCGATGGCCCAGGCGTTGCCCTGCTTGGTCATCTTGCGCTGGAGGCCCGAGATGATGCCGCCGATGGTGACGACCGCGCCGTCGGAGTGCTCGCCGCCGGTCAGCTGGGAGATACCGGCGTCCGTCTTGTCGGACAGCACGTGCTCCAGCCCGAAGAGCGGGTGGTCGGAGACGTAGAGGCCGAGCATCTCGCGCTCCTGGGCGAGCAGGTAGGACTTCTCCCACTCGACGTCGGAGAACTCCACGTCGAGGCCGAAGCCGGGCTCGTCGCTCGCGTTCTCGTCACCCATTCCGCCGAACAGGTCGAACTGTCCCTCGGCCTCCTTGCGCTTGACCGCGACCACGTTGTCGATCATCGACTCGTGGTGCGCGACCAGGCCCTTGCGGGTGTGGCCCATCTCGTCGTAGGCGCCCGCCTTGATCAGCGACTCGACGGTGCGCTTGTTGCAGACGACGGCCTCGACCTTGTCCAGGAAGTCGGGGAAGGAGGAGAACTTCCCCTTCGCCTTCCTGGTCCTGATGATCGACTCCACGACGTTCGTACCGACGTTGCGCACCGCGGTGAGGCCGAAGAGGATCACGTCGTCGCCCTGGGCCGCGAAGTTCGGCTCGGACTCGTTCACGTTCGGCGGCAGGACCTTGATGCCCATCCGGCGGCACTCGTTCAGGTAGATCGCGGACTTGTCCTTGTCGTCCTTGACCGAGGTGAGCAGACCGGCCATGTACTCGGCCGGGAAGTTCGCCTTGAGGTAGGCGGTCCAGTAGGAGACCAGCCCGTACGCGGCCGAGTGGGCCTTGTTGAAGGCGTAGCCGGCGAAGGGGACCAGGACGTCCCACAGGGCCTTGATGGCCTGGTCGCTGAAGCCCTTGCCCCTGGCGCCCTCCTCGAAGATGACGAAGTTCTTCGCCAGCTCCTCGGGCTTCTTCTTGCCCATCACGCGGCGCAGGATGTCGGCCTCGCCGAGCGAGTACCCGGCGATGATCTGGGCGGCCTTCTGGACCTGCTCCTGGTAGACGATCAGGCCGTAGGTGACCGCGAGGACCTCTTCGAGCGGTCCCTCCAGCTCCGGGTGGATCGGGGTGATCTCCTGCTGCTTGTTCTTGCGCAGGGCGTAGTTCGTGTGCGAGTTCATGCCCATCGGGCCCGGCCGGTACAGGGCCGAGACGGCGGAGATGTCCTCGAAGTTGTCGGGCTTCATCAGGCGCAGCAGGGAGCGCATGGGCCCGCCGTCGAACTGGAAGACGCCGAGGGTGTCACCGCGGCCGAGCAGTTCGAAGGTCTTGGGGTCGTCGAGCGGGAGGGCCAGGAGATCGATGTCGATCCCCTTGTTGGCCTTCACCATCTTGACGGCGTCGTCCATGATCGTGAGGTTGCGCAGGCCCAGGAAGTCCATCTTCAGCAGGCCGAGCGACTCGCAGCTCGGGTAGTCCCACTGGGTGATGGTGACGCCGTCGGTGTGCCGCACCCAGACGGGTACGTGGTCGGTGATCGTCTCGCTGGACATGATCACGCCGGCGGCGTGGACACCCATCTGGCGGACCAGGCCCTCCACACCGCGGGCGGTGTCGATGACCTTCTTCACGTCCGGCTCGTTCTCGTACATCCCGCGGATCTCGCCGGCCTCGCCGTAGCGCGGGTGCTGCGGGTCGAGGATGCCGGAGAGCGGGATGCCCTTGCCGAGGACGTCGGCGGGCATGGCCTTGGTGAGCCGGTCGCCCATGGCGTACGGGTAGCCCAGCACGCGGGCCGAGTCCTTGATCGCGTTCTTGGCCTTGATGGTGCCGTACGTGCCGATCATGGCGACCTTGTCGGCGCCGTACTTCTCGGTCACGTACCGGATCACCTCGACGCGCCGACGCTCGTCGAAGTCGATGTCGACATCGGGCATGGAGACGCGCTCGGGGTTCAGGAAGCGCTCGAAGATCAGACCGTGCGTGAGCGGGTCGAGGTCGGTGATGCCCATGGCGTAGGCGACGATCGAACCGGCCGCGGAGCCTCGTCCCGGGCCCACCGCGATGCCCTGGTTCTTGGCCCACATGATGAAGTCGGCGACCACGAGGAAGTAGCCCGGGAAGCCCATCGAGATGATCGTGTCCATCTCGTACTCGGCCTGCTGCATCCGGTCCTCCGGAATGCCTCCGGGGTAGCGGCGGTGCATGCCGCGCATGGTCTCCTCGCGGAACCAGCTGACCTCGGTGTGACCGTCCGGGATGTCGAACTTCGGCATCAGGTTCCGGAACTTGAACATGCCCTCGGTGTCGATCTGGTCGGCGACCAGCCGGGTGTTGGCGCAGCCCTCCTGCCAGGCGTCCGAGGAGTCGATCGCGTACATCTCGTCGGTCGACTTCAGGTAGTAGCCGGTGCCGTCGAAGCGGAAGCGGTCCGGGTCCGAGAGGTTCTTGCCGGTCTGGATGCACAGCAGCGCGTCGTGGGCCCCGGCCTCGCTCGCGTACGTGTAGTGGGAGTCGTTCGTCACCAGCGGCGGGATGCCGAGCTTCTTGCCGATCTCCAGCAGCCCGTCACGGACCCGGCGCTCGATCTCGATGCCGTGGTCCATCAGCTCCAGGAAGTAGCGCCCCTCGCCGAAGATGTCCTTGTAGTCGGAGGCGGCCTGCACGGCCTCGTCGAACTGGCCGAGCCGCAGCCTCGTCTGCACCTCGCCGGAGGGGCAGCCGGTGGAGGCGATCAGGCCCTCGGACCACTTGGAGATGGTCTCCTTGTCCATCCGCGGCCACTTCGTGAGCCAGCCCTCGGCGTAGGCGTCGGAGGACAGCCGGAAGATGTTGTGCAGACCGGTGGCGTTCGACGCCCAGATCGTCTTGTGGGTGTAACCGCCGGAACCGGAGACGTCGTCGCGCTTCTGGTGCGGCTGGCCCCACTGGATGCGCCGCTTGTTGCGCCGGGACTCGGGGGCGACGTACGCCTCGATGCCGATGATCGGCGTGATGCCGGCCTTCTGCGCGGTGTGGAAGAAGTCGTACGCCCCGTGCAGGTTGCCGTGGTCGGACATGGCGATGTGCGTCATGCCCATCTCGTTGCACGCGTTGAACATGTCCTTCAGCCGTGCGGCACCGTCCAGCAGCGAGTACTGGGTGTGGACGTGCAGGTGCGTGAACGGCGGCTTTGTCACGGCGCGGGTCCTCCGGGGGCGGGGGGTGAGGGGGCAGCTTCGAATCCTACGTCGGCCGGGTGACAGATCACGGGCACTGACCGGTACGGTCGGGCGTTGCAGAACCAGGAGGGCCGATCCGGCGTCCAGTCGGTCGGAACCCGAAACAGCCCGTGCACCAGGAGGAACCCGCCATGGCGGTCCCCGAGACGACCGACGAGCAGCGCGCAGAGCAGATCCTCGACGTGTTCGACACCGCGTTCGGTGAGCTGCTCGCCGCCGACCCCGCTGCCTTCCAGGTCAAATTCCGCAAGATGGCGGCTTCGGCCTTCGCCTTCTACCGGGGTACCGCCTGCCTCTTCTACTCCGACCTGGAGCGGGACCGGCACGGCGGCCCGTACCTGGACGAGCGGACGGGCCGGGTGTGGATCCACGGGGACCTGCACGCCGAGAACTTCGGCACGTACATGGACTCCAACGGCCGGCTGATCTTCAACGTCAACGACTTCGACGAGGCCTACGTCGGCCCCTTCACCTGGGACCTGAAGCGGTTCGCCGCCTCCGTCGCCCTGATCGGCTACACCAAGGCGCTCAGTGACGACCAGATAAGCGAGCTGGTGCGGATCTACGCCGGCGCATACCGGGAGCGGATCCACCGGCTGGCCGTCGGGGGCCGGGCACCCGACAAGGACGAAGTGCCCTCCTTCACCCTGGACACCGCCGAGGGCCCGCTGCTGGACGCGCTGCGCTCGGCCCGCTCCCGGACCCGCTTCTCCCTCCTGGACTCGATGACGGAGATACGGGACTACGAGCGCCGCTTCACCTCCGGCGGGGGCTCCATCGAGCTGGACGCCGCGACCCGCTACAAGGTGCTGGCCGCCTTCGACGGGTACCTGGAGACGCTTCCCGACGAGTCCCTCGTGCGCCCCGACTCCTACCGGGTCAAGGACGTGGTCGGCCGCCGGGGCGTCGGCATCGGCTCGGCGGGCCTGCCCTCCTACAACATCCTGCTGGAGGGGCACAGCGACGCCCTGGAGAACGACGTCGTGATCTACCTCAAGCAGGCGCAGACCCCGGCGGCCTCCCGGCACATCACGGACCGGGCGGTGCGGGAGTACTTCCTGCACGAGGGGCACCGCACGGTCATCTCGCAGCGGGCCCTGCAGGCGCACGCCGACCCGTGGCTGGGCTGGACCGAGCTGGACGGCGCAGGTCAGCTGGTGGCGGAGGTCTCCCCGTACGCGGTGGACCTGGACTGGTCGGACCTGGACGACCCGGAGGAGATCGCGGCCGTCGTCGCCGATCTCGGCCGGGCGACCGCGACCATGCACGCGTCGGCCGACGAGGCCGAGAGCGGGCAGTCCCTGGTGCCGTTCTCCACCGAGCGGGCCATCGACGCGGCGATCGCCGCCGACGAGAAGGGCTTCGCCGAGCTGCTCGTGGACTTCGCCCACGCGTACGGGGCCCGGGCGCGCGCCGACCACCAGATCTTCGTGGACCTCTTCCGTAACGGGCGTCTCACTCCCTGAAAGCCTGTTCCCACAGGAACGCATGGCACACTCGCGAGGATGGACATTTCCGGGACGGGACTCAGGGGGCTGCGGGCCGCGCTGTTCAGCGCGCTCGTCGTGCTGCTCTCGTCCGGCTCGCACGTCCTGATGTCGCAGGTCCCGCTGCCGCGCACGCTGGTGGCCGGGGCCTTCGCGGGTGTGTTCGCGATCGCCTACGCGCTCGCGGGCCGCGAACGGGGCTTCGGCCCCATCGCCGGGCTGCTCGTACCGCTGGAGCTGGCCGCCGACACCGTATTCACCGCCGGGCAGCACCTCTGCTACGGCCCGGCCGGCGGCCCCGTCGCGGGCCCGCTGCGCGCCATGGGCCTGGACGCACTGTGCGGCGGCACGCCGGTGGGCGGGCCGCTGGCCGAGGTGACCGGGCCGGCCGCCGACGCGGCCGCGCTGCTGGCCTCGCCCGGTCCGTACACGCCGTGGCTGCTGCTCGGCGCCCACGTCTCGGTGGGGCTGCTCGCCGCCGCATGGCTGCGCCACGGCGAGCGGGCACTGGGCCGGCTGCTGCGGGCGGTGGCCGCCTTCGCGTTCCGGCCGCTGCTGCTGGCCGCGGCCCCGGTGTCGGCGGCCCGCCGGCCGGCGCGGGCCCTGCTGCGGTCGGTCCTGCCGGGCGCCGGGGCGCGTACCCGATTCCCCGCACACTCCGTGGGACGGCGGGGACCCCCCGTGCTCGGCGCGCTCGCGCGCGCCTGACGCACGTACGGCAGTCCCTTTCGCACGTCACACCCCACGGAGATCATGATGAGCTCACGCAACAGCCAGGCGAACAAGGCAGCGGCCCGCGAGCGGCTGCGCGCCGAGCGCGAGGCCCAGGCCAAGAAGGACAGGATGCGCCGCCAGGTGGTCGTGGGCGGCGGCGTCGTGGCCCTGCTCGCGCTGGCCGGCGCCATCGCCTACGGGGTCATGAAGGCCAACGAGCCCGGCCACTGGGAGAAGGCCGCCAAGGCCGAGCTGGTCAAGCCGAAGAACACCGAGGGTGCGGACGGCACCACGGTCGTCGTCGGCAAGGCCGACGCCAAGAAGACCCTGGAGCTGTACGAGGACTCGCGCTGCCCGGCCTGCGCCTCCTTCGAGCAGGCGGCCGGCGCCCAGATCAAGAAGGACGTGGACGCGGGCAAGTACAAGCTCCAGTACATCGGCGCCACCTTCATCGACAACGCCGTCAAGGGCGAGGGCTCGAAGAACGCGCTGAGCGCGCTCGGCGCCGCGCTGAACGTCAGCCCGGAGGCCTTCCTGGAGTACAAGGCCGCGCTCTACTCCAAGGAGCTGCACCCCGAGGAGTCCGTCGACAGCTTCGCCAAGGACGACTACCTGCTGAAGGTCGCGGACACGGTTCCCGCGCTCAAGGGCAACGCCGAGTTCAAGAAGGCCGTCGAGGACGGTACGTACGACCGGTGGGCGCTGGAGATGTCGAAGACCTTCGACAAGTCCGGGGTGAAGGGCACGCCGACCCTGAAGATGGACGGCAAGAAGATCGACACCCCGCAGACGGCGGAGCAGTTCACGGCGGCGATCGACAAGGCCATCCAGGGCTGATCCCAGGACATTCCGGGAGGACCTCCCGGACGGACCGCACCAACGGGCGGGCGAACTCCCAGAGTTCGCCCGCCCGTTGCATTCCCACGTCTGTTCCAGGAGGTGTACCCGTCGGTAATGTGATTGTCCGTGACCAGTCATCTCATCCCCTCACGGGCCGCGGCAACCCCCCGTCGTCGTACGGTCGTTCTCGCCGCCGCGGCCACGGCCGCGCTGGCCCCCCTCACCTCGCTGGGCGCCTCGGCCGCCCACGCGGCGGGCGCCGCGCCCGCCTTCCTGCACGGCGTCGCCTCCGGCGACCCGCTGCCCGACGGGGTCCTCCTGTGGACCCGCGTCACCCCGACCCCCGGGGCCGTACCCGGTTCCGGACTCGGACCGGCCGTCCAGGTCGGCTGGGAGGTGGCCTCCGACCAGGCCTTCTCCCGCATCGTCGCCGGGGGAACCGTCACGGCGAGCGCGTCCACCGACCACACGGTCAAGGTGGACGTGCGCGGGCTCCAGCCGCAGACGCCGTACTGGTACCGGTTCACCGCGGGCGGCACGGTCTCCCCCGCCGGGCGCACCCTGACCACCCCGGCCCACGAGGCGACGACCGAGGGGGTCCGCTTCGGCGTGGTCTCCTGCGCCAACTGGGAGTCCGGCTACTTCTCCGCCTACCGCCACCTGGCCGCCCGCACCGATCTGCACGCGGTCCTGCACCTGGGCGACTACATCTACGAGTACCAGTCCGGGGGCTATCCGGAGGCGAAGTACACCGTGCGCCGGCACGAGCCGGAGCACGAGATCGTCTCGCTGGCCGATTACCGCACCCGGCACGGCAAGTACAAGACGGACGCCGACCTCCAGGCGCTGCACCAGGCGCACCCGGTCATCGCCATCTGGGACGACCACGAGTTCGCCAACGACGGCTGGGCCGGCGGCGCCGAGAACCACACGCCGGGCGCCGAGGGCGACTGGGCGGCCCGCGCGGCCGCCGCCAAGCAGGCGTACTTCGAGTGGATGCCCGTACGCGCCTCCATCGCCGGCACCGTCTACCGGCGGCTGCGCTTCGGCACCCTCGCCGACCTGCACCTGCTGGACCTGCGCTCCTTCCGTTCACAGCAGGTCAAGGTGGGCAGCGGCGCCGTGGACGACCCGGAGCGCACCATCACCGGGCGCGCCCAGCTGGACTGGCTCAAGTCGGGCCTCGCGGGATCGAATGCGACCTGGAAGCTGGTCGGCACCTCGGTGATGATCTCGCCGGTCGCCTTCGCCTCGCTCCCCGCGCACCTGCTCGGGCCGCTGGCCAAGCTGCTCGGCCTGCCCGAGGGCGGCCTCGCGGTCAACGTGGACCAGTGGGACGGGTACACGGACGACCGCAAGGAACTGCTGGGCCACCTGAAGGCGCGGAACATCAAGAACACCGTGTTCCTGACCGGTGACATCCACATGGCCTGGGCGAACGAGGTCCCGGTGAACATGGCCACGTACCCGGGTTCGGGGACGGCCGCGACCGAGTTCGTCGTCACCTCGGTGACCTCCGACAACCTCGACGACATCCTGCACGTGCCCGCGGACACCGCCTCGCTGGTCGCCGAGACGGCCGTCAAGGCCGCCAACTGGCACGTGAAGTGGCTCGACATGGACGCGCACGGCTACGGCGTGCTGGACGTCACGGCGGAGCGCTCGCAGATGGACTACTACGTGGTGTCCGACAAGCGGCAGCCGGGTGCCACATCGGCATGGACCCGGTCGTACCGGACGCCGAACGGGACCCAGAAGGTGGAGCGGTCCTATCAGCCGGTTCGCTGATTGACCGTCAATTCTTCCGCCACAAGGGGCGTCCGACGCATACCGGGCGCCCCTTGTGCGTTTGAAGCAACAAATCTTTTACGTAAGACACTTGACCTGAATATGTCATGCACACATAAGCTTCCCGCCAGCTGAAGAAGATCCTTCACGCCACAACCCCCCACCCGCGAGGAGCACACGTGCGCGCAATTGCCCGCATATCCCCACGTCTTCGCCGCCGCCTGATGGGCACGGCGGTTCTGGCCGGAACCTTGGCCTTCACCCCGCTGGCTGCCCCCACCACGCTCGCGGCCGTGAAGTCCCCCGCCGAGGTCTGCGCCGACCAGCCCGCCGGCGCGGCGAACGCCCGCGTGGCGCGCGCCCACGACGAGCACGCGGACGAGCCCAACGCGATCACCGACGCGCAGGCGAAGGCCATGGACGCCGACCTCAAGGCGAAGCTCGACAAGGCCCTCAAGAACCAGCCGCAGCGCAGCCTCGCCGCCGCCGAGGCCGTCGTGAACATCCCCGTGTACTTCCACGTCGTGCACTCCGGCACCACCGGAAAGCTGACGGCCACGGACGTCAGCAAGCAGCTGGCGGTCCTCAACGCGGCCTACGGCGGCCAGGGCACCGGAAACGTCAACACGAACTTCCAGTTCACCCTCGCGGCCACCGATTACACGGACAACGCCTCCTGGTACAACCTGGCTTCCGGCTCCCAGGCCGAGAAGGACATGAAGAACACCCTGCGCAAGGGCGGCCCGGGCGCGCTCAACTTCTACACCGCCAAGCTCTCCGGCGGCCTGCTGGGCTGGGCGACCTTCCCGACCTCCTACGCCTCCAGCCCCAAGATGGACGGCGTGGTCGTGCTCGACAGCTCGCTGCCGGGCGGTTCCTCGGCCAACTACAACGAGGGTGACACCGCCACCCACGAGGTCGGCCACTGGCTGGGGCTCTACCACACCTTCCAGGGCGGCTGTAACGGCAACGGCGACTACGTCTCCGACACCCCGGCCGAGAAGAGCGCCGCGTACGAGTGCCCGACCGGGCGCGACAGCTGCGCGAGCAAGCCGGGCGCGGACCCGATCCGCAACTTCATGGACTACACGTACGACTCCTGCATGTACCAGTTCACCGCCGGCCAGGTGGCCCGCATGTCGAGCAGCTGGACCGCCTACCGGGCGGGCTGACCCGACGACAGGGGCCCGGTCCGGCAACCGCCGGACCGGGCC